>JALYUA010000153.1 GCA_030854005.1 Acidobacteriota bacterium | reverse complement strand
GTGTCGAACAGGAAACCGCGCACGCGCGACTCCCCCGCAAATGTCTTCCGCAGCTCGTCCAGCTCGACGCTGGCGCGGGCCTGCTGGAGCGTCTCTCCGCGGCCGACGGCCGCCCGGGTCTGTTCGTTCACGGACGCGAAGAGGCGGGACATCAGGCGCAAATACGAGTCGTCCCGCAGGACGGGGCCGTGGCCGGGCACGACGGTCGACGGGTGCATGGCCACCACGCGGTCGAGGGTCTGTCCCCAATCTCCGACGTGCGACTGGTCGGATCCGACGAGCGGCACCGGCCAGACGACGAGGTCGCCCGTCATGACGATCCCCTGATCCGGAATGGAGACGACGAGGTCGCCGCTCGTGTGACCCCGGCCGAGGTACCGGATCTCGATCGCTCGCCCGCCGCGATGAAGCGTCAGGCGGTCGTCCACGGTCAGGGTCGGGACGAGGTAGCGCGTCTGAGGCACGACCTTCAGGTAGTGGTCGACGAGCGCGATGTCGCTCTCGTAGCTCTGACGCTCCTCGGGCGTCAGCTCCGATCCGGTAAAGCTCTTGTTCGTCTGGAGGAGCGAGCGCATGTGGGCCACGACCTTCGGCGCGCCCTCGAGCATCTTCTGCCGGTTGGCGGCTCCGGTGGTCGGCAGGTACTCGCGTGTTTTCGCATGGCCGACGATCTCGACGCCCGGGAAGGCGTCCCGATAGACCTGGTTTCCCGTGATGTGGTCGTCGTGCCAATGGGTGTTGATCACGTACCGAACCGGCTTCGGGGTCACTTTCCGGATGGCCGCCAGGATCTCCCGGGAGGACTCCGGCGCATCGACGACGATCACGTCGTCTTCGCCCACGATGAACGCGCTGTTCCCGTCCACCATCAGACCGGGCGGATACGTCCGGATGACGGCGTAGACGCCCTCGCCGATCTTCTGGACCTCGAAGTCCCGGGCGCGGCTCTCGGCGGCTTTCGGAGAGGCAATTGCGCCTGCCGGCGAGGACGCCGGAAGCGATCCACGGAGAAGAAGAAGACAGATGAGCGGAAGCAGCATGGCCCGTCTCCTCGGACGGCTGAGACCTGACAACGGACAACTGACAACTGACAACTACGCTCCCCATACGAACGAGCGGTCGGCGTGTTTCACGGCGTCATTCCGCACCCTCTTCCCATATCCTCTCGGCGGGAGAATGTCTGGATGAAGGTCCGCGCGCGCCTGAAGGACTGGGGAAAGATCCTCTGGGACACGATCAAGAAGTGGGACTCGCACGACGCGATGACCCAGAGCGCCGCGCTGTCCTTCTACACGCTCTTCTCCCTGGTGCCCATCCTCATCCTCGTCATCTCGGTGGCAGGGCTCGCGTTCGGCGCCGATACGGTCCGCGAGCAGATCGTCCACCAGTTCGCCGGATTGATGGGAAAGACGCAGGCCGCCGCCGTGCAGGAAATCCTGAAGTCCCTCGGAAACCAGCAGTCCGGCTGGCTCGCCAAGCTCATCGGGGCGATCACGCTCCTCGTTTCGGCGACAGCCGCGTTCGCGCAGCTCCAGACCTCGTTGAACCTCGTCTGGGAGGTGGCGCCCAAGCCGGGGCCCCTGATTCCGACGCTTCTTCGAAAGCGGATGCTGTCGTTCGCGCTCGTCGTCGCCATCGGGTTTCTGCTGGTCGTCTCACTGACCGTCTCTGCCGCCCTGCAGGGCTTCCGGGACTATCTGCAGGCCCGGCTCCCGATCCCCGCGGACCTCCTCGAGGCGGGCCACATCCTCACGTCGTTCGCGGTTTTCACGATTCTGTTCGCGATGATCTTCCGGATTCTGCCGGATGCCGACATCCCGTGGAAGGACGTCTGGCTGGGCTCGATCGTCACCTCGCTCCTGCTGTCGGTCGGCAAGTTCCTGATCGGGCTCTACCTCGGCAGGACCGCGCTCAGCTCGCCGTTCGGCGCGGCCGGCTCTCTCGTCGTGCTCCTGCTCTGGGTGTACTACGCCTCTCTGATCCTGCTCTTCGGCGCCGAGTTCACGCGGATCTATTCCCGCCGCTTCCTCGCGTCCAGCCCGCCACCGTCAGCCGGGACCGAGAGAGTCAAGCAGGTCGAGGTCACAACGGACGGGAAGAAGAGATCCTGATCAGGACCTGGGGGGCTGCGCTCCCGCGTTCGAAGCCCTGGCCCCGATGTCAGCGTCCGCCGCCGCGCTCAGCACGAGGTCCCAGGCCCGCGCGACGTGCTCTTCCGTGGTCTCCAGGTTCCCGATGCCGACCCGCAGCGCAACCCGGCCCCGCAGACGCGTGTGCGTGAGGTACGCCCGGCCGGTCGCGTTCACGGCGGCGACGATCGCCTCGTTCATCGCGTCCCGGGCGCGCTCCTCCGTCCCGGGCGGCTCGTATCGGAAGCACACCACCGCCATCGTGACGGGCGCGCAGAGCGCGAACCCGGGCTGCTCCGCGACGCGGCCGGCGAGCCAGGCGGCCAGACGGCAGTGCTCTCGAATCCGCGCCGCGTGGCCCGACCGGCCGAAGGCGCGGAAAACCATCCAGGCTTTCAGCGCCCGGAACCGGCGCCCGAGCTGAATGCCGTAGATGTGCGCTGCCGGACCGGAGGAGCCGTCCCCCGCCGGTAACGTGGCCGCTTCAGCAGGCCCGGAAGGACTGGAAAAACTCCCGGTGTCCCCGGAGGATGCGCTCCTTCGCCGCGAGGTCGGGCTCGAGGGACCAGTTGCCGCTCTCATGGGTTCCCCCGAGGAGGATCCCGTCGGATCGCGGGAACATGTAGAGGTCCCCGTGCATGGTCGCGTAGTTCACCTCCGGCTGCGGGAGCAGGAAGGTGAGCTGGCCCTTGAGCGGGATCAGCTCCTCGTCGCCGAAGAGCGCCTTCGCGCCGAGGCCGGTGCAGTTGAAGAGGGCCTTCTCCGGCAGAGCGCGAAGCGCCTCGCGGTCGGAAACCTCTCCGACCCGGATGACGGCTCCGGCCGCGCGGACGTCGTCGAGCATCGCCGCCAGGTAGATCGGCGGCTCGATCAGCATGCCGTCGAACTGGCGGACCGACGCGGCGCCGGGGAAGGGGTGCTCCGATGGAGCGAGGTCCTTCAACTCCGGAAGCAGGTGCCGCAGGGGCGACTGCGATCCGAGGAGGGCGGTCTCCGGGGGCGCTTCGTTCGCGAGAGCGAAGTTTCGGATCCACCGCACGCCGTATCGCGCCCCGACCAGAATCTGGAACCGCCGGTACGCGTACTCCGAGGCGGCGACCAACTGGCGCAGGAATTCGGGGGTCCGGCGCCGCGAGTCCGAGACGAAGAACGGGAACCACTGGCCGCTGGCGACGTTCGACGTCGTGTTCGGGGGAAGCTCCTTCGCGTAGATCGTGACCGGCAGGCCGGCCTCCTGGAGAAGGCGCGCCGTCGCGAGCCCCACGGCGCCGCACCCGAGAACGCCGGCCGGCCCATGGAAGCCGGACGGCAACAGGTCGACGGCCAGCCGCGATGTTCCCCAGGAGAGGGTGATGCCTCCGCCACCATGCCCGTAGTTGTGGATGATGAGCGTGTCGCCCGCCTTTTCCGCGCGGACCACGAACCCCGACGGCCGATAGGGCCGAAGCCCCGCGATCGTCCGGATCTCCCGATCGGCAGACACGCGCACCGGAGCAAGCGCGCATCCCTCCGGAGAAGCCGTCGCCCGCCCTGCTCTCGCCGGCCGAGCCGTCCGGCACCCCGCCGCCACGACCGCCGCAGCCGCCGCCGACCTCAACCACGCCCGCCGATCCATTGGGGTCAGGTCTTTATTATACACTAAGATCCGCCGAGGCTCTTTTCGACGCGCCGGATCCGGCTCGCCAGCCGGGATTTCGGATCCTCTTCCACCTGCCGGATCACGTTGCTGACGCGAGCCGACCGCACCCCGAACGCCTCCCCGACTTCCAGGACTTTCATCCGGGTCAGGCGGCGCGCGAGGTAGATGGCCGCGATCTTGGGCTCGGCGCCGCGGTTGCGGGAAAGATCCGCGGCCGCGACTCCCCACTCCTTCGCGACGGCGCCGCGGATTCTTTCGAGCGACGGCCCGGCGGGTCGCCGATCCCGCAGAGGAATCTGGTCGGAGCGGTCCTGTTCGCCCACTCGCCGGACGATTTCCTTCAGGAACGCCTCGTCTCCGAGGTACGCCTGCCGCCGGACATCGTCCAGGGGCGACGGAATCCCTTTGCCGTCGGCGACGAAGCGGCGATACGCGGCCTGGGCCGCCCGGCGGCTCGACGCAAACTGCCCGAGGGTCCAGTCGATGGAGAGCCAGTCCGGCTTCGGCGCGAGCCCGGCCGTGGCGCGGTAGCTGCTCCACCGCCAGTCGCCCGCGCCGGACGCGACCCCCGCGCGGACGGGGTTCAACACGACGTACCGCGCGAGCTCCAGCAGGTGCGTTTCCTTCTGCACCAGGATCCCGCGAAACCGCCCCTCGAACAGGTGCCCTCGCCGCTTGTGCCGGCGGTTGAACCACTGGGCGAACCGAGAGTTGAGATCGTGCAGGCCCTCGGACAGGCCGGCCTCCGGCGTTTCCAGCAGCAGGTGATAGTGATTGCCCATCAGGCAGAACGCGTGGATTTCCCACTCGGCCTGGTCGCGAACGACCCCCAGCAGCTCCAGCCACCGGGTGCGATCCGCATCGTCGCGAAAGACGGTGCCGCGCTCGTGCCCGCGGGCCATCACGTGATGAACCGCGCCCGGAAAGTCCAGCCGGAGAGGTCTAGCCACTCGGGGTCAGGTCTTTATTATACACTAACCCGCGGTCCTACCTCCTGGAATCACCCGACACTGGCCTCGCCGACGTGATCGCGTCCCGCAGACCTAAGGCGCTCAGATCCGAAACGCTGTTGCGGAGCGTCACGCACCGGCCCCGGAACCTCGCATGCTCGCAGACCTCCCAGGCGCCCCCCTCGACCGTGGCGCTCTGCGCGCGGTCGTTGAAGTCCGAGATCTCGTCGTCCGCACTCGTCAGCTCCCGGGCGTCACCTCGAAAGTTCGGCCGGGAGTGGAGGATCAGGCGCGATGGGCCCTCCGAAGACGGTCCCTGCTCCCGCAGGGCCGGCCTCGCGGACGCGATCCGGTTCTGCATTCCATACGAGCGGAGGGACGGGACCTCCCCCGACACCACCACGCAGCGGCCGCGGAAATCCGGCCGGTCGCAGATCTCCCAGCTCCCGCGCGAGACGCTGAGACTGGACGCCCGGCTTCCGAAATCGGAGACATTCGCATTCTCGCGCTCGATCTCGCGTCCATCTCCCCGCAAGTTCTCCTCTTCGTACAGGACGAGCCCGAGGCGTCCCTCCGGGCGGCGATCTCTCCCCCGCGGCCCCTCGTCTCGGCGCCCGCGCCGGACCCGCCGCAGCGAGGTGATCTGCTCGTCCCACGACACCCGGCGGAGATCCGGCTCGTCGTCGGAAAAGACAGCGCAGCGACCGCCAAAGTTCTTGTGCTCGCAGACCTCCCAGAACTCGCCCCGCGCGATGCGGAAGCTCGAGACCCGGTCGTTCAAGTGGTAGTCGCTCAAATCCGAGACGTCGTCCCGAAACGTCGCGTTGCGCCCGCGATACCCGGAGTCCTCGAAGACGGTGATGCCGACTCCGCCCCCCCGGCGCTCCTGAGCGTGGGCGGCGGTCCCCACGAAAACGGCGAGTGCCGCGGCGGCGAGCAAGATTCTGGAACGCATATTTCCTCCTCCGGCAAGACTTCGACGAAGTTTATCCGCGAAAACGGCCGAACAATCCGGCGCGAAGACGATTCGCGGCGCCGCCGGCCGGCTCAACCCTCGCGCTGGATGGCTCCCGCGATGGCGCGAAGAAGACCTCGCGGAATGTCCGAAAGAAGCGGCTCGTCGCGCAGCGTGAGGCTCAAGGCCAGGGTCTGCCGGTACCGGGCGAGGTACTGGCGGCACTCGTGGCAGGTGCGCAGATGAAGCTCGAAGAGCCGCCTCGGTCCGGGCGGTAGGGACCCGTCCAGAAAGTCCACGACGAAATCCTCGAACTCCCGGCACGTGATGACGAGCGGGATGGCGCGGGCCGGCGCGCCCAGGACCCAGCGGCAGACCTCCCGAACACGCGAGATGCGGATCCGTTCCTTCGGCATCTCGAGGAGCGTCTTCAACGCCGAATGCGCGCGGTGCAGACGCACCTTCACCGCGTTGGGAGTCGTCTCGAGCAGCTCCGCGACCTCCTGCCCCGAAAGATCCTCGAGGTCGCGCAGGATGACCACGGTTCGATAGGACTCCGGAAGGAGGTCGATGGCGGACTGGATGAGCTCCCTCGCTTCTCCGCCCGACGCGATCTCCTCGGGTGTGCGTTCCACCGGACCGACAGGCATCCTGTACCCGGACCGGTCGAACACCGGAAGGAGAGGATCGAGCGATTCTTCCGGCTTTCGCCGGCGCGACCGCAGCGTCAGCAACGCGGTATTCACGACGATGCGATGGAGCCATGTGCCGAGGGACGATCGCCCTTCGAAGCGGCCCACGTTCCGCAACGCCTGAAGGAACGCGGTCTGCAGACAGTCGCGCGCCGCGTCCTCGTCGCGGAGGAACCTCCGAGCGACGGCCAGAAGCCGCGGGCCCTGCGCGTCCAGGAGCGTCGTCCAGGCCTGCTCGTCCCGCCGGGCGAGCGCGGCAGGATCGGGAATCGGGCTTTCCGCAAGGGTGTCCGGACTTTCGGGCAACGTAGACCGATCGTCCCGCCAGGTGGACGCCCGTGTCAAGGTCGCGCCGTCGTACCGGCGCGCGGTTTCAGATTCCCGCCGTCGTACCGGCCCGCGCTCATGGATTCGCGCCGTCTGTCGGCGCGTCGCGGTACCGGCGGGCCGAAACCGTCGGAGATAATCGGGCACCACATGCCTTCGCAGGAGGACTCCGAGAGGCCGACGACGGCCGTCGATCCCGTTTCGCGTACCGTCTCCGCCGCCGACGCCCGCCTCCGCGCGATCCTCGATTCGGCCCTCGACGCGCTCATCACGATCGACGCGGAAGGCCGGATCGTCGAGTTCAACCGCGCCGCGGAGACCACGTTCGGGTACGCGCGCGCGGACGTCATCGGCCTCGAGATGGGCGACGTGATCGTTCCCCCCGCGCTCCGGGAGGGACACCGGAACGGCATGGCGCATTACCTCCGCACCGGCGAAGGACCGATCCTCGATCGCCGGATCGAGATCACCGCGATGCGCCGCGACGGGTCCGTCTTTCCGGTGGAGCTGGCGGTCACGCGCGTTCCCCTCGGGGACGGAGAGGCGCCTCTCTTCACCGGAGCGCTTCGAGACATCACCGATCGAAAACGAAGCGAGGACCGCCGGGCCGCGCAATATGCGGTCACGAGCATCCTGGCCAGCTCCGACTCGCTCGAGCACGCTGCGCGGGAGCTCCTCGCGGCGATCGGCGGAGGGCTCCGGTGGGAATTCGGTCAGTTGTGGCTGCCGGACGGCGCCGGCCACCTCCTTCGCTGGGAAGCCTCGTGGTCGGTCGAGAGCGATCGTTTTCGGGCCTTCGAAGACCTGAGCCGGGAGACCACGTTTCCGCGCGGGTCCGGGCTCCCGGGGCGCGTCTGGCGGGACGGAGCGCCCGCCTGGCTCGAAGCGGTGACGCAAGACTCCAACTTTCCGAGGCAGGACGCGGCGCTCGCCGGCGGCATCGTGACGGGATTCGCCATCCCGGTAAGGACACGCGAAGGCCCAATAGCGGTGCTCGAATTCTTCACCTCGCAACCGCGCCGCACCGACGAGGACCTCCTGCGGTTCGTCGACGCGCTGGGCCGCCAGATCGGGGACTTCGTCGAGCGCTACACCGCGGAAAACCTCGTCCGCGCGAGCGAGGACCGATTCCGAAGAATTCTCGAAACGACGAACGAAGGCGTGTGGTGGATCGACCGGGACGCGCGAACGGTCTTCGTGAACGATCGCATGGCCGCGATGCTGGGAACCGGATCGGAGCAGATGCTCGGGACTTCCGTGTTCGACTACCTCGACGGACCGCAGCAGGACGAGGTGCGCGCTTTCCTGCAGCGACGCCGGCGGGGAATCAGCGACCAGTTCGATCTGCGGTTCCGGCGTCAGGACGGCTCCGACCTGTGGGTGATCGTGTCCGCCTCCCCCGTCATCGACGCGGATGAAAGCTTCTCCGGTTCCCTCGCGATGCTGACGGACATCACCGCGCGCAAACGCGCCGAGCAGGCCGACCGGTTCCTTCTGGAGGTCGCCCACGCTCTCGGGTCCTCCCTCGACACGCGCGCCACGCTCCGCCGGCTGGCCGAGCTCGCCGTGCCGGCGATCGGAGACTGGTGCCAGGTCGAGCTGATCGGCGAGAACGGAGCTCTCGATCTCATCGCCATCTCCCACGTGGATCCCGCGAAGATCGAGCTCGCGCGCCGGATGAACGCGGAGTACCCCGCGGGAGCGGACGCACGCGTGGGAGCCCCGCAGGTCGCGCGCACCGGCGTGGCCGAGCTGGTCAGCGACATTCCGGACGGTTTGCTCGCTACGGCCGCCCGATCTCCCGAACATCTCGAAATGCTTCGCTCGCTCGGCATGGTCTCGTACGTCTGCGTTCCCATCATTCTTCGGGACACGATTCTCGGCACGATCGGATTCGTCAGCGCGGAATCCCGCCGGCGCTACGACGGCGCGGATTTGCTTTTGGCTCATCGGGTGGCCGCTCTCGCCGCGACCGCGATGGACAACGCGCGGCTGTACGCCGAAGCGCAGGCCGCGGTCCAGCTGCGCGACGACTTTCTGTCGATCGCCGGCCACGAGCTGAGGACGCCCCTGACCACTCTCTCGCTCGACCTCTACCGCCTTCTGCGCCGCACGAAGGCCGCCGGGGACGGCGAGACTTCGGACATCGCGGAAAAGGCCCGGCGGGCCGCCGAGCGCCTGTCCCGTCAGATCGACCAGCTGCTCGACGTGTCCCGGCTGAGCTCCGGGCGGCTGCGGATCGAGCCGGAGGAGCTCGACCTCGCCGCGCTGGCGCGCGAGCTGATCGATCAGCTGGAAGACGAGCTCGCCAGAAAGGGATCGCGGCTGGACCTTCGAATCGAGGAGCCCGTCGTCGGAATCTGGGACCGCCGGCGCATGGAGCAGGTGGTGGGGAACCTCCTGTCCAACGCCATCAAGTACGGGGAGGGCAATCCGATAGAAGTCGAGGTGCGCTCCGAGGGTCCGGACGCGATCCTTCGGGTGCGCGACCACGGGATCGGAATCGCGCTCGGCGACACGACGCGCATCTTCGAGCGATTCGAGCGAGCCGTCTCGGACCGGCATTTCGGCGGCCTCGGCCTCGGCCTCTGGATCGCCCACGAGATCGTCCGCGCGTCCCATGGAACGCTCGAGGTGGAGAGCGTTCCGGAAGAAGGTTCGACGTTCACTCTCCGGATTCCGCTGATTCCGCCTGCCGGGACCGAGCCGTGACCGCGCAGGGGACGCCGCCTCGGACGCGTGGGGCAGGCGATGGAGCATCGCGCACGGCACGGATCAACCTGTCTCGGGGGTGCGGATGCCCGCGCCGCCTGCTCGTATCAACCGGAGGAAAAAGGAGGGTCCATGCAGCCGATCATCCATCTCAACTGGCTCGCCATCCTGGTCGCGGTCGTCGCCAGCTTCATCGTCGGGGGTCTCTGGTACGGACCGCTCTTCGGAAAGCCGTGGAAAAAGGAAATGGGCGTTCCGGACGACGCGAAACCCTCCGGCGCGGAAATGGGAAAGGCGCTCGGCTTGAACGTCCTGGGCACTCTTCTTACGGCGTACGTCCTGGCGCACGAGGTCCAGGGCTGGCGGCCGTCCTCCTGGAACGCCGGTCCTGACGCGCCGGCCGCGACGTACGGATTCTTCGCCGCCTTCTTCGCGTGGCTCGGTTTCGTGGTTCCCGTGCTTCTGAACGGCGTCGCCTTCGAGCGCAAGAGTTGGAAGCTCTTCGGGATCAACGCCAGCTTCCAGCTCGTCTCCCTCGTCATCATCGGAATGATCCTGACGTACTGGAGATGAAAGGAGCGAGCCGCACCGTCTCCCGGGTTGGAGGTCGAGTCAAATCCTGAAGACTCAGCTAGGATGAGAACATGAAAAAGTCGGGCGCGAAGGACCAGTCGGCATCGGAGCTCATCTCGAAAAGAATCGCCGACCTCGGGGACTGGCGCGGGAAGACCCTCGACCGAATGCGCAAGCTCATCCAGAAAGCAGACCCGGACGTCGTCGAGGAGTGGAAGTGGATGGGCACTCCGGTCTGGTCGCACGACGGCATTCTCTGCACCGGCGAGTCCTACAAGAGCGTCGTGAAGCTCACCTTCGCCAGGGGCGCGTCTCTGAAGGATCCAGCGCGGCTTTTCAACTCGAGTCTCGACGGGAACACGCGCCGCGCGATCGACATTCGGGAAGGGAACCAGATCAACGAAGCGGCCTTTAGCCAGCTCGTCAGGGCAGCGGTGAAGGTCAACTCTGCGGCGGTTGCCGAGCAGGCGAGGAAGAAAGCAAAGAAAGAGTAGCGGGCCAACGCTGGTGTTTTGTCGCGCTCATCGATCGACTGTCATCCCGATGATGAGAAAGTCGAGCAACCCGACGAAGAACAGCGCGGTTCCCATCGACGTCTCACTCTCTTCATGCACTTCGTACAGCAGCTCCTCGGTCACCAGATACAGCAGCGCGGCCGCGCCGAACGACAACACGATTTCCATCGCGCCGTCGCTCAGCTTTTCGCAGCACGGTCCCGCCAAGCACCGCGCTGAGGAACACCAGCGTCCCGAGCGCCGTCACCGTCAGCAGCACGCACGTGCGGGTGACGCCGTCATCAAGCAGCTCGCCGGACAGCGTTAGGCCGACTGAGGGCTGCTCGGCTGCTTCAGCAAGCGCGAGGAAATCGGCTCTTGGAGCGGGCGGTCCCAGATCTCACGACGCGGCGTAGATAGCGCGAACGTCTCGCAGATGTATGGCATCTCGAACACGGCCCGGCCAATCGAGTAGATCGGCGCGGGCCGTGTCACTCCGAGAGTCGTGCACCCGTCGCGTTCCTTCTACCGATAGATG
>JALYUA010000135.1 GCA_030854005.1 Acidobacteriota bacterium | reverse complement strand
TTGTCCTCGATCAGGAAGAGCACCGGGAGCTTCAGGTTGCAGGCCGAGGAGAGCGCCTCCCAGAACTCGCCCTGAGAGGTCTGCCCCTCCCCTCCCGAAACGATGACGATCTCGTCGTTCTGAAAGCCCCCGCGCGAGGCAAGCTCCGGGATCACGCTCTTGCGCCACCCGCCCTCGGCCGCTCCCACGGCGTGCAGGAACTGCGTCCCCGTGCAGGAGGACTTCGAGATCAGGTTCAGACGCTTCGACCCCCAGTGCGAGGGCATCTGACGTCCCGCGGACGCGGGATCCTCGGAGGCGCCGACGGCCTGAAGGAACATCTCGTACGGCGTGACGCCGATCTGGAGACAGAGGGCGCGATCCCGGTAGTAGAGCTCGAACCAGTCGTAGCCGGGCCGGGCGACCATCCCGGCGGCCGTCGTGACCGCCTCGTGGCCGGCGCTGTTGATCTGGAAGTAGATCCGGTTCTGCCGTTTGAGCTGGATCTCCTTATCGTCCACGCGCCGGGAGAGGTAGACGTTGCGATAGGCCGCCAGAATCGCCGCGGGATCGAGCCCGTGATACTTGCTCGCCGAGACCTCCGTCGCCACGGGAGAAATATAGCCTGACTCCGGCGCCTTTCTCCGGCTCTCCGGACTCCGGCCGTTCAAGGAACCGTCTCTGGATTCATCTCTTTGGAGCGAGAGCTCGCGCCTTCGAGCGCCAGGACGACCGGCGCGCGGCGAGAAGCCCCGGGGAGACGGATTCCTCAGAAGAACGAGTTCAGGCTGGAACCGATGGCCCACACCTCGAGCGCGAGAACCGTCAGCGTGAGGATCAGGAAAAGGATCCCCAGGCGGTGCGGACGGGGAGAAGGGACGGAGCTCACAAATTGAACAACAAGCACCCGGCGTGCCAGTGCCATCGCTGGCGAAAGATCTCCATCGGCCCCGCTGTTGCTATGCTCGAAACGCGATGAACTCCCCGCCTGTCGACCCGTTGACGCCCGTCGTTCCGATCCTTCCGCCGCGGCCGCCGGCCCCGGACCTGGCCTCCGTCGATCCGACACTGGACCTGGAGGACGAAATCCGTCGGCTGAAACGACAAAAAAACGCGGTCCTCCTCGCCCACTACTACCAGGAAGAGGAGATTCAGGACCTGGCGGATTTCGTCGGCGACTCCCTGGATCTGTCCCGGAACGCTCAGAAGTCCGACGCGAGCCTGATCGCGTTCGCCGGCGTCCGGTTCATGGCCGAAACGGCGAAGATCCTGAACCCGTCGCGGAAGGTCGTGCTGCCCGACTACGAGGCGGGCTGCTCGCTCGAGAGCTCGGCGCCCCCGGAGGCGTTCCGCCGCTGGCGCGAGGCGCACCCGGGCGCCGTTTCCCTGACCTACATCAACTGCTCGGCGGCGGTGAAGGCGCTTTCGGACATCATCGTGACGTCGTCCAACGCCGAGAAGATCGTCCGCTCGATCCCGCCGGACAAACAGATCCTCTTCGCCCCCGACCGCCATCTCGGCGCCTGGCTCGCGCAGAAGACCGGGCGGCCGATGATCCTCTGGCCGGGCGCCTGCATCGTCCACGAGCAGTTCTCCGAGCGCGAGATCGTCAAGTTGAAAGCGAAACACCCCGACGCTCTCCTCGCCGCGCACCCGGAATGCCCGGAATCGATCCTGCGGTACGCCGACCACGTCGGTTCGACCCGGTCGATCCTGAACTATGTGACCACCGCGCCCGCGAAGACCTTCCTGATCGCGACCGAGGAGGGAATCCTCCACCAGATGAAAAAGCTCGCCCCCGACCGCGAGTTCATCCCCGTCCCGCCGGACAACGGATGCCGCTGCAACGAATGCCCCTTCATGAAGCTCAATACCCTGGAGAAGCTCTACCTCTGCCTGCGTGACGAACGGCCCGAGATCATCCTGCCGGAAGAGATCCGGGCCGCCGCCGAAAAGCCGCTCCTCCGTATGCTGGAGCTGTCGTGACCGAGGTTGAGCGTCGAGCGTTGAGCGTCGAGCGGTTAAGCAGGAACGAGGGCACCTCTTACCGGCGGCACACTTCCTGCTGCCGCTGACCTTCCTGGAGGACATCGCATGGCTGAATACACGCTTCCGGATCTGCGGTACGACTACGGCGCCCTGGAACCCCACATCTCCGGAAAAATCATGGAGCTTCATCACGACAAGCACCACGCGGCTTACGTCAAGGGGGCGAACAAGGCGCTCGAGCAGATGGCGGAGGCCCGCGAGAAGGATGACTTCACCCGGATCGCCGCCCTGGAGAAGGCGCTCGCGTTCAACCTTTCCGGGCACGTCCTGCACTCGCTCTTCTGGACCAACCTCACGCCGAAGGGCGGAGACCGCCCTCATGGGGAGCTCGCCGCCGCGATCGACAACGACCTCGGAGGCTTCGAGCGATTTCAGAAGCAGATGGTCAGCGCCGCGTCCACGATCATGGGATCCGGGTGGGCGGCCCTGACGTGGGACCCGCTCGGTCAGCGGCTGATGACGGTCCAGATCTACGACCACCAGTCCAACGTCAACCAGGGCGGCGCGCCGATCCTGGTTCTCGACGCGTGGGAGCACGCCTTTTATCTGCAGTACCAGAACCGCAAGGAGGAGTTCTTCCAGGCGGTGTGGAACGTCTGGAACTGGGAAGACGCCGCGAAGCGTTTCGACGCGGCGAGAGGGAAAAAGTAATTAGTTATCAGTTTTCAGTTCTGACGTGAGGATCGCACCTCCGGACTCACCATGGAGAACTGAGAACTGAAAATGGCGGCGCAGCCGTCTTCAATGCATCGACACCGGCACCGCGGCCGCCTTCGTCTTTCGGAAGAAGAGGAGCAGCGGGATGCAGCAGAGGAAGAAGACTCCGACGACTCGGAACGCGTCCATGTAGGTCAGCAGGAAGGTCTGCTTCAGCACCAGGCCCTCGATCGCCCCGTACGCCTGTCTCTGAGCCTCTAAGAGGGGCGAGCCTTTCGCGACGAGTCCCGCGGTGATGGCGCTCAACCGTTCGCGCAGGGGGCCGTCGTAGATGGACACGTGCGACAGGAGGCTCTGCCGGTGTGACCAGGAGCGCTTCTGGATGTAGGTCGCGACGAGCGCGACGCCGAACGATCCGCCGAGCTGCCGCATCATGTTCGTCATCCCCGCTCCCTGCGCGATGTCCTTCCCCTTCAGCCCGGAGAGCGCGAGGGTCGTCAGGGGCACGAACAGGAAGCCGAGCCCGATCCCGCGAAAGATGAGCGGCCAGAAGAAGTCCTGCCGTCCCGAATCCAGGGTCGATTTGGAAAGCAGATACGTGAACAGGAAGAAGAAGATGAACCCGAGCGCGTTCATCACCTGAGGCCGCAGCAGCCTCTTCTGCAGGACCTTGCCGACCACCGGCATCATGAACGCCGTCGCGATGCCGCCGGGCAGCAGGATGAGCCCGGTCTGCATGGCCGTGAAACCGAGCAGGTTCTGTACGAAGACGGGAAAGATGAACACCGAGGAGTAGAGCCCGAAGCCCAGGATGAACGTGAAGATCGTCCCGACGGCCAGAGACCGGTCCTTGAAGACGCGCAGATCGACCACCGGGTGGTCGGCGGTCAGCTCGCGCCAGATGAACCCGACGATCCCGGCGGCCGCGACGAGCGTCAAGACGACGATGTAAGGGGCGGAAAACCAGTCATCCCGCTCGCCGCGCTCGAGCACGACCTGCAGCGAGCCGATTCCGAGGACGAGCAGGCCGATGCCCGCCCAGTCGATTCCTCCCTCGAGCTTGCGCGCGTCTTTGGAGTCCTTGATGAAGGTGAGCGTCAGGAGCGTCGCGACGATTCCGATCGGAATGTTGACGTAGAAGATCCAGGGCCAGGAGTAGTTGTCGGTGATCCATCCGCCGAGCGTCGGTCCGATCGTCGGACCGACCACCACGCCGAGCCCGAAGAGGCCGTTGGCGAGGCCGAGCTCCTCGGGCGGAAAAGTCTCGACGAGGATCGACTGGGAAGTGGACAGAAGCGCTCCTCCGCCGACCCCCTGCACGAAGCGAAAGAAGACGAGCTCCCAGATGTTCGTGGCGTGCCCGCAGAAAAACGAGGCGACGGTGAAGAGGATGATCGAGCCCGCGAAGTAGGTGCGCCGGCCGAACAGCGCCGACAGCCAGCCCGTCATCGGCACCACGATGACGTTCGCGACGACGTACGCCGTGATGACCCACGCCACCTCGTCGAGGGTCGCTCCGAGGTTCCCCATCATCTGGGGAAGCGCGACGTTGACGATGGACGTGTCGATCAGCTCGATCAACGACGCCATGATCACCGTCAGCGTGATGATCCACTTTCGCGCTCCGGTTTCGGACATCCGTCGCCGGCTCCGTCAGTCCGTGGAGACGATGGTGTTGACGCTCATCCCGGCGCGCAGCGGGCGCACTTGGTCCGGCGGATCCGTCAGCACGATCTTGACGGGAACCCGCTGCACGACTTTGGTGAAGTTTCCGGTGGCGTTGTCGGGAGGCAGCAGGGCGAACTTCGCGCCCGTCGCCGCCGCGATCGACTCGAGGCGGCCGTGGAACTCGTGCTTCGGGTACGCGTCCACTTCCAGGACGACGGCCTGGCCGATCCGCATCTTCTTCAACTGCGTCTCCTTGAAATTCGCGACGACCCAGGGCTGCTCGTCCGCCACGATGGCGAGCAACGGCTGCCCCGCCTGGACGTACTGGCCGACTTCGACACTCTTGCGCGACACGACGCCGGTCGCCGGCGCCGCCACAGTCGCGTAGGAGAGCTGCAGCTTCGCGAAATCCAGGTCCGACTGCCGCTTGGCGACCTGCGCCTCGGCCGCCGCGACCGAGCGCACGGACCCCTGGAGCTGCGCCGCAGCAGCGTCCGCCGCCGCGCGGGCTGAGTCGTACTGCTGCGAGGAGACCTCTTCCTTCTGACGGAGCGCGGCATAACGGCCGAGATCGGCGCCGGTCTTCGTCCGGTTGGTCTGCGCCGAAGCGACGCTCGATCGCGCGACCGCCACCGACGCCCGGGCGTTCTCGAGCTCCGCCTCCGCCGTGTCGACCTTGGACCGGAGGTCCCGGTCGTCGATGGTCAGAACCGTCTGTCCGGCGGTGACTTTCCGGTTGTCGTCGACCAGAACCTTCGTCACGTACCCGGCGACCTTCGGCAGGACGGGCGCGATGTGGCCTTCGACCTGCGCGTCGTCCGTTTCGGCGTGATGGTTGTAGAAGACGATGGTCTTGACTCCGAAAACCAGGCCCGCGACGAGCGCGAGCGCCACGATCCCGAGAAGGATCCTGTTTCGCGGCTTCTTCGGAGCGGGCGCCGGCGACGCCGTCTCCGGCTCCTGCCGGCGTTCGGGTTCCGGAGCCGCGGCGGGAATGGGGGACTCAGGGGCGGGAGACTTCGGTGCGCTGCTCACGATCGGTGCCTCGTTTCTCGTTTCGTCGGAAAGATTCCGCTCACGGCGCGCTGACGGCGGCGGAAGGAGTGATGTAGTCGCGAATCGCGCCGGTCGCCCGCGCCAGGTCGTAGCGCGCCTGCGCCTCATCCGCGAGCGCGGCGATCCGGTCGTCCAGGGCCGCCGTCAGGGACGTCTGGGCGTTGTCGACCTCGATCGAAGAGGTGATGCCGTTTGAGAAGCGGTCCTGCGCGAATTCGAGCTCCTGTCGCGCGAGCTTCTCGCTCTCGTCGGCGACGGCCGCCCGGCTGCGGGCCCCCGTGAAGTTCAGGAGGGCCTGGCGAATGTCTTCCTCCACCTGCCGCTCGGTGTCGCGCTCCCGGATCTGGACTTCGCGCAGGCGGCTTTCGTTCTCCGCGATGCGAGACGCGAGCCGGCCTCCCGTGAAGATGGGGATCGAGAGAGTCGCTCCGTACGTCCGGTTCCAGTCGAGGTCCCTCAGGTGATTGCCGTTGTAGCCGCCCTGGAACTGCGCCCCCACGGAGGGCAGCTTCTCCGCGCGGTCGGCCGAAAGCGCCAGCTCCGCCTGCCGCATGCGCTCGGACGCCTCGCGCAGCTCGGGGCGCTGCCGGCGCGCCTCCAGGATCGCCTGTTCGACCGTCGGAAGCGCATCGGACTCTTCGCGCAGGGGGTCCGTCAGGACGAGGTCGGATGCGAAGTCGAGCCCGATCGCGCGAACCAGAGCGAGGCGGGCGGCATTAGCCCGCGTTTCCGCGAGGAGAAGCAGCTGACGCTGGCGCGAGAGAGCGACGGCAGCGCGCGTCGAGTCGATCCGGGTCGCGACGCCCGCCTTGCGCTGATCGTCGGCGAGCGTGAACAGCTTGGAAGAGAGCTCGACGTTCGCGCGGCTCGCCTCGATGGACGCCTCCGCGCGCTGGACGCCGACGTACAGAGTCGCCACCGCGGCCGCGACCTCGTTCTCGGTCGTTCGCCGCTCGAGGTCCGAGACGACGATTCCCTGGCGGGCCGCCCTCCACCTCCGGTACGCCGCGACGTCGATCAACCGCGCGGCAACGCGCACGTGGGCGTCGAAGACGTTGAATGGCCCCACCGTCGCGGGGAGACCCGGCAGAGTGAAGCCGAATGTCTTCAGGTTCAGGATCTCGTTTGCGTCCTGGACCTCCGCGTCGATCTGCGGCAGGAGACCCGAGCGCGCCTGCTCCGCGGTGACGCGGGATCGCGCGGTGCGCTCCGCGGCCAGCCGCGAGGCAGTCCCCTCGGAGAGAGCGCGCGAGACGGCGTCGCGCAGGGACAGCCGGACCGTCTCTCCACGCGCGGTGGCCGACGCGAGGACCAACCCGAAAATGACGGCCCCCGCGGTCTTGACGAGCCGCGGGCCCTTGCGCCGCGTCTCGGCGCGGCACCATTCCTTCACGTACGCCGGGCAGTGCAGAAGATGGGCGGAACGCCCCGGGCCGGAGACGAAGAACCGGACGGTGTCCCGGTCCACCGCGCTGACTCCTTCGAGATCGAGCGTCACCTTGCGGCCGGCCTTGGAGGCCCGGGCCAAAAGCGTCTTCAATTCCGGCAGCTGCTCGGCTTCGACGCGGCCCGTCAGCCGGATGAGCGCATCCGTTTCCGTCTCCGTGACAGTGTCGATCTTCAGCATGGCATCGCTCCCAACGCCGGGAAGACCTTCAAGCTCGATGCCAGGCGAGATTCGAATCTATGTCATTGATGGCAAAGGGCTATAAGGAACGGGACTCTTACGATCCATCGTGAATTTACGACAGGCCGTGAGGGAACCCGGGTCACGCGGAGCGGAACCGGAACTTGTCGATCGCGAGCCGGCGGATCTTCGATTCGAGAGTCGTGGACGGGATCCCGAGCCGGACCGCCGCTCCCGAAGCCCCCGACACGCGTCCGGATGAAGCGGCCAGCGCCTCTTCGATCGAGCGCCTCTCCTGCTCTTCCAGGGTCAGCGGCGCGGCCGCGCCCGCCGCCCGGGTCGCCGGTTCGTCGAGCGAAAGCCGGTCGCCCTCGGAGAGGATGGCGGCCCTCTCGATCCAGTTCTCGAGCTCGCGGACGTTTCCTGGCCACGGGTACGCCAGCAAGCGGTCCATGGTGCGGCGGTCGACGCTTCGAAACTTCTTCCCGAGCCGCGCGCCGTGGCGCGCCGCGAAGTACTCGACCAGGATGGGGATGTCTTCGCGCCGGTCGCGAAGCGGGGGAACCTCGATCGGAAAGACGTTCAGTCGATAGAAGAGGTCCCGGCGAAAAGCGCCCTCGGCGGTCTCGCGGGCGAGATCCCGATTCGTCGCCGCGATCACCCGCGCGTCCGTCCGAAGAGTCGACGTCCCCCCGACGCGCTCGAACTCGCCCTCCTGGAGCACGCGAAGAAGCGCCACCTGCATCTCGCCCGGAAGCTCGCCCACCTCGTCTAGAAAGATCGAGCCTCCCGACGCGAGCTCGAACCGGCCGAGGCGGCGCTGCAGCGCGCCTGTGAACGCCCCCTTCTCGTGCCCGAAAAGCTCCGACGCGATGAGGCTCTCCGGCAGCGACGCGCAATTGACCTTGATGAAAGGTCCGCCCGCGCGCGGAGAGCGCTTGTGGATGGCGGCCGCGACCAGCTCCTTGCCGGTTCCCGTTTCGCCGGTCAGGAGCACCGTCGAGAGCGTTCGGGCCACCTTCTCGACGCGGGCGAGGACGCGCCTCAGGGCCGGAGAGGACCCGACGATGTCTCCGAACGTCGAGCGCTCGTCGAGCTCCTCGCGGAGGAACAGGTTTTCCTCCTGCAGCCGGTTCTTCAGGCGCTCGATCTCGCCGTACGCGAGGGAGTTCGACACGGCCGTCGCGATCGGCCGCGACACTTCTTCCAGGATCTCGACTTCCTCCGTCTCGAAGCGGCGCGCCTGCGTGCGGGAAAAGGCGATCGACCCGATCAGGTGATCGCGAACGAAGAGCGGGGTCCGGACGTAGGCCCGGATCCCGAGGGCGGCGAGCCTCTCGTCTTCGGCGAAGATCTTCCCCGACTCGAGATCCTGGCAGACGTAGGCGCGGCCTGTCCTCTCGACGTACGCCGTCCCCGATCCCGCGAGCGGAAACCCTTCGGCGTACGAAGCGGGGTCGACGGGGGCCACTCCGGGAAGCCGCGCGAGGGTGTCCCCGAACGACTCGCCCGGCCGCCGCGCGAATCCTTCGATGTGAATGGCGTGCGGGAAGACCCGCTCGCCGACCCGCGTCACCACGCCGATCGCGTCGAGCGGAACGATGGGAGTCAGGGCGCGCGCGACCGCGTCGAGAACACCCGGGAAGTCGAGCTGCCCGTTGGCGGCTTCCGACACACGCAGAAGAAGCCGGTATTTCTCTTCCGAATCGAGCGCGGCCATGCGGAGGAGAGTGTATGACCGCGCCACGGCGCCACGGCGCCACGGCCGCCGCGGGAGGCGGCAGGCGGTAGGCGGATCCACAACCGGGAATCGGGGCCGAGCGACCAACGGGAGTGAGACGGCCGCGGGACTCCGCCGTCAACGGGATCGAGAATCGAAGCGGACGCCGACGGCTGACAGTCGAATTCTCTGCGAATGTATCCTTCCGCCGCATGCACGTTCTGTCCGGCGAAGCGCTCGACGCCCGCCTTCGGGAATTCCTGGCCGAGGACGTCGGCGGTCGAGACATCACGACCGAGGCGACCGTGCCGGCTTCGGCGACCGCTCGCGGAACGGTCGTTGCGAAGAGCCCCTGCGTCGTCTCCGGTCTCTCCGCCGCGCGGCGGACTTTCGAGCTGCTCGATCCCAAGCTCTCCTGGAACGCCTCGGTCTCGCCGGGCGAGCGGGTCGATGCCGGCAGCGCCGTGGCGGAGCTCGCGGGCCAGGCCCGCGCCCTTCTGACGGCCGAGCGGGTCGCACTGAACCTTCTCCAGAGGATGTCCGGCATCGCCACGGAGACGAGGCGATTCGTCGATGCGGTCGCGGGGACGCCGTGCCGCATCTATGACACGCGCAAGACGGCGCCCGGCCTGCGCGATTTCGACCGCGAGGCGGTACGGGACGGCGGCGGGGTCAACCACCGCAACACCCTCTTCGACCAGGTGCTCATCAAGGACAATCACCGCCGGCTGGCCGGCGGAGTCGGACGGGCGGTGGCCGCCGCGCGCGCGCTCCTTCCCGCCGGGGGAATCGTCGAGGCGGAGGTCGAGACGGAAGACGAGCTGCGCGAGGCGCTGGACGCCGGCGCCGACCAGATCCTGATCGACAACCAGACCCCGGACACCGTGGCGCGATGGACGGCGATCGCCCGCCAGCGGCAGCCCGCTCCCTGGGTCGAGGCGTCCGGAAACATGAGCCTCGCGACAGTCCGGCGATACGCGCTGGCGGGCGCCGACTGCGTGTCGGTGGGCGCGCTGACGCATTCCGTGCGGGCGGCGGACCTGTCTCTCGACCTGGACGTGGAGCCCGGCCGTGGGTGAGTCGACCGAGGTCCTGATCCTCGGCACCGGCATTGCGGGAGCGACCGCCGCGCTCGCGGTCGCGCGCGAGGGCGTCCGCGCCACGGTCGTCACCCGCGCCGCGCAGGCGCGCGAGTCGAACACGTTCTGGGCGCAGGGAGGGATCGTCGGTCGCCCGCCGGGGGACACGGCCGAACAGCTCGCCCACGACATCGAGAAAGCCGGAGACGGACTGTGCTCGACGGAGGCGGTGGAGCTTCTCGCGCGCGAGGGACCCGACCTGGTCGATCGACTCCTCATCCAGGAGCTCGGGGTCCCCTTCGACCGCGAAGGCGCCGGCTTTCACTGGACGCTCGAGGGCGCCCACTCCGTCCCTCGAGTCCTTCACGTCAAAGACGAGACCGGCGCGCCGATCGAGCGCGCCCTTCTGGAGGCCTGCCGCGCGGAGCCCCTGATCGACTGGAAGCTCGAGACGACGGCGGTCGATCTGCTGACGCTGTCGCACGATTCGACGAAGGCAACCGACCGGTACCGCCCGCCCCGCGTGATCGGCGCGTACCTCCTGGAGCGCCAGTCCGGCGCCGTCACGCCACATCTCGCCCGGGAGACGATCCTCGCGACCGGAGGCCTCGGCCAGGTCTACCTTCACACGACGAACCCGCAGGGCGCGCGAGGCGACGGCATCGCGATGGCGCGGCGCGCGGGCGCGCGACTCCTGAATCTCGAGTACATCCAGTTTCATCCGACGGCCCTCGTGCACGCGAAGGGCAGGCTCCTCCTGACCGAGGCGCTGCGAGGCGAGGGCGCGCGCATCACCGACGTCTCGGGCGAGGAGTTCTTGAGCGCCGTGCATCCCGACGCGGAGCTCGCGCCGCGAGACATCGTCGCTCGCGCCATCCACCAGCGAATGCTCGAGCGCGACGAGCCTCACGTCCTGCTCGATATCTCGCACAAGCCCGCCGCCTGGATACGGGAGCGGTTCCCCGGGCTGACGGCGCGCTGTCTCGAACTCGGGTTCGACCTGACCGCCGGACCCGTGCCGGTCGTTCCCGCGGCCCACTACTCCTGCGGCGGAGTCGCGGTCGACGGCAACGGCCGAACGACGCTCGGACACCTGCGCGCCGCGGGCGAGGTGTCGTGCACCGGCGTCCACGGCGCCAACCGCCTCGCGTCAACGTCTCTGCTCGAAGGCCTTCTCTGGGGATGGCGAGCCGGCAAGGCCGCCGCCGCGGAGGTGCAACGGCGCCGCGGAGAGAGCCTTCCCGCCGTGCGTCCGTGGCAGCCCGAGAACGAAACCGTCGATCCCGCGCTCATCGCGCAGGACTGGATGGTCATCCGCCACACCATGTGGAACTACGTCGGTCTCCTCCGCTCCGAAAAGCGGCTCGACCGCGCGAGCCGGATCCTCGCGGAGCTGCAGGTCGAGATCGAAGACTTCTACCGCCGCGGGACGATGTCGGACGCGCTGCTCGGCCTGCGAAACGGCGTGCAGACCGCGCTCGCGATCCAGCGCGCCGCCTCGGATAACCGGGTGTCGAGGGGGTCGCACTATCGGGAGGATCGGTGACCGTCGAGCGTTGAGCGGTTGATTCAGGAGGCTTTCGATTCCCGACGCCCGACTGCCGACTTTCGGTCCCGCCTCCCGTCTTGCCCCCCTCACCCTTCCTCTCCCCCCGCTGTCGCGGGTGGAGAGGGGAGGAGCGTGCCGGCTCGCGTCCTGAGTTTCGCGAAGAGGAGACCCCGGCGGGAGGCGAGCCGGGACTTACCATATATAGTCCCCCCTCCATGAGCGTCCTCTACCTCCAGTTCGACGGCGGCGACAGGAACACGCGGATCCAGAAGCTCGGCAAGAGCGGCGCCCACGTCGTTCCGGTGGAGCCCCGCTGGCCGGCGTTTTTCGAGATGGCCAAGAGGGAAAAGCCGTACGCGATCGCCATCGACTTCTCCCAGGCGCCCACGCACTGTCTCGAGACCGCCGACTACATCGCCAAGGCCAAGGAAACCCGGGAGACGCCCCTCTATCTTCTGCGTGTGCCCGACGACCGGCTCGACGCCGTGAAGAAACGCCTGCCCCATGCGTCGATCGTGACGGAGCAGGATCTCGCCGGAATCCTCGTCGTGGAAGAAAAGAAGGCGCAGGAGCGAGCTCGGGAGAAAAAGGAAGCCGCCGCGGCCGCCCGCAAGACGGCGCGCGCGAAAAAGCTCGGGCTCGACAAGCCGCCTCCCCCGCCCCCGTCGCCGGCCGCGAAGGGAAAAGCGGGAGCGAAGGGGAAAACGCCGCCGGCCGCCGCGAGCGAGCCCAAGAAAAAAGCGGCCGCTCCCGCGAAGAAGAAGCCGGCGCCCGCCCGCAGGCCCGCGCCCCGGCAACCCAAGAAGAAATAGCCGCGCCCGATTCTTCCTCGGCGACGCCTGTGCGGACCTCGCCCGCCGCCGAACCGTCCGGCCCCTCGAGCCGCGCGACCCTCTCGACGCTCGCGATCCTGATCCTCTGGGCGGGACTGGTATGGACCGCGAGCTATGCCGTGCTGCGGCTGCCCATTCCGGCGCGCGAGGGCTGGCCGCCGGAGATCGCGCGCCGCGCGCCTCCGCTGGCGCGGTACGACTCGGGCTGGTACCTGAAGATCGCCGAGAACGGGTACGGCCCGCCGCCACCGCCCGGCGTCCCGTCGGAGCACGTCTTTTTTCCCCTCTACCCGGCGCTGACGGCGGCGCTCTCGCGGGCGCTGCGCATCGACCCCTTCGCGGCGGGCCTCGCTCTCTCCTTTGCGGCGATGGCGGCCGCGGGTGTGCTCTTCGTCCGCGAAGGCCGCCGCCGGCTCGGGGAACTCGACTCCCGCGCGGCGCTTCTTTTCCTGCTCCTCTTTCCGACCTCCTTTTTCCTGCTTTCGATGTACGCCGAGTCCCTGTTCCTGCTGCTCGCTCTTCTCGCCTTTCACGCGGTTTCGAGGGGGAAAGCGGGACAGGCCGTCCTCTTCGGGTTCCTCGCGGGACTGACGCGGCTGCCGGCCCTGGCTCTGTCCGTCCCGCTCGCCCTCGCCTGGCTCTCCCGTTCTCCGGAGAATCGAGAGCCGCGACGCAAGTCGGAACGGGTCCGCGCGGGTCTGATCGGGCTCGCTCCGGCGGCCGCCGTCTGCCTCTGGATCTTCGGGGTCGGCCTCTACTTCCGGGAGCCGGGACTCTACTTCCGCCTTCAGGAGTCCTGGAATCGCGGCGCGTCCCCGCTCGCCGGGCTCGCGCAGTGGGGCGCGGCGCTCCCCGCGCGGATCGCACGGGGGGACGCGCGGACGCACCCCGTCTTCCTGATCGACTACGCGAACGCGCTCCTGTTTCTCGCCCTCGGGATCTACCAGGCTTTCCGCCGCCGCTGGGCGGACGCAACCTGGACCGCGGGGGCCCTTCTGCTCCCCGCCGCGACCGGCATCTCGGCGAGCCTGCCGAGATACCTGACCGTCGTGTATCCGGCCTTCTACGCCCTGGCCGAGATTTTCCGCCGCCGCCCCGCCGCCCGGTCGATGTGGTGGATCGCCTCCGCCGCGCTCCTGGCTGCCGGGCTGGCCGCCTTCGTCCACTGGAGATGGGTGGCGTGAGGACGGGTGGCGGGCTTGACGGTGAGCGCGCGGACGTTTTTTTTCAATCCCGACTAGAATCCCGCCTCTCGTAAGCGAAAAGGAGCCCTCGATGGACAACGGATTCTCCAAGGAAAGTCTCGCTACCTACGCGGCCGGGCAGCGCGAGCGGTTCGAGCGCACGCTCGCCGAGCTCGTCGAGATCCCGACCGTCTCCGTCGAGCCCGAGCGCAAGCCCGACATGCGGCGCGGCGCGGAGTCCGCCGTCCGACTGCTGGAGTCCATGGGAGCGAAGGCGAAGCTCTACGAGACCCGCGGGCATCCGATCGTGTATGGCCGATTCGACCGGGGCGCCGGGCTTCCGACGATCACCGTTTACAACCACCTCGACGTGCAGCCCGCGGAAGGTCCGGACTGGAGGACCTCTCCGTTCGAGTTCGTCAAGCAGGGCGACCGTTACTTCGGGCGCGGCACGACGGACGACAAGGGGCCCGCGATCACGGCGCTCTTCGGAGCGAAGTACGCCTTCGACAACGGTGTGCCCGCCAACATCCACTTCCTCTGGGAGTTCGAAGAAGAGATCGGCAGCCCGCACTTCGAGACGACGATCATCGATCGTGCGAAGGACTTCGTCACCGACTCGGTCGTCGTCTCCGACACCGTCTGGGTCTCACGGGCCCGGCCGGCGCAGCCCGCGGGCCTCCGGGGTCTTCAGGGCCTTCGCTTCGAGCTCCAGACCGGCCAGACCGACCAGCACTCCGGCACCGCGGGAGGCGCGGCGCGCAACCCGGTCACGGAGATGTGCCAGTTGATCTCCGAGTGCGTCGACGGAAAGACCGGCCGGGTCAAGATTCCCGGGTTCTACACGGACGTCGTCCCTCCGACCCGAAAAGAGCTCCAGGACCTGGAAGGCTGCGGCTTCACCGTCGCCGGGTTCAAGAAGGATCACCTCTACAAGACGCTCCGCGTCGACGACGCGCTCGAAGTGATGAAGCGCATCTGGATGATGCCGACCTTCGAGGTCCACGGAATCGCGGGCGGATATCAGGGGCCCGGGGTCAAGACGATCATCCCGCCGAAGGCGACGGCGATCGTCTCCTGCCGTCTCGTGCCCAACATGAACCCGAAAAAGATCGTGAAGCTCGTGTCCGACTTCGTCAAGTCAAAGAACCCGGACGTGAAGATCACGGCGGAGCACGCGCTGCCCGCCTACCAGGGGAAGACCACCGGACCGTACGCCGATGCCATCCGCTCCTCGATCAAGCTCGCGTTCGGGAAGGAGCCCGTCTTCGTCCGCGAGGGCGGCTCGATCGGCGCCGTCCTCTCGATGGAGAAGGTGCTGAAGGTGCCTGTCTTTTTCCTCGGGCTCTCACTTCCCGAGCACGGGTACCACGCTCCGAACGAGAACTTCGACTGGTCTCAGGCGAAGGGCGGCATGGCGGC
The DNA here is from genome assembly GCA_030854005.1 of Acidobacteriota bacterium. Taxonomy (GTDB): domain Bacteria; phylum Acidobacteriota; class Thermoanaerobaculia; order UBA5066; family Gp7-AA6; genus JALYUA01. Next base: position 20,181 of record JALYUA010000135.1, on the reverse strand, counting down.
GTTCGCGTCGTACTTCCAGCAGGTGGCGGCGATGGGATCGGCCAGATAGGAGCGCGCTGGAGAGTCAGCCCGCGGCTGCCAGAACACGAGCTGGCTCACAGGAGCGGGAACGCACCGTCCGCGCGCAGGGCGTTCGCCGAAGGGGCTCCCGCGCGGCGAATTCCGCTCGGCTAGTCCTTCTCGAACCCGAGGAGGCGGCGGAAGAAGCCGCGCCGGTGGCTGTCGTGACGCAGCAGGAGCGTTTCGAGCTCTCCGCGGTCGAAGAAGATCCCTCCGCAGGTCGGACACCGGTCGATTTCGGTCTCCTCGAGGCGATCGAGCGTCATCTGGTCTCCGTCGCGCGGGCACCGGCGGCCGGAGGTCGCGCTCTGGACTCCGGTCAGCCGGCTCGCGGCCTCGGCCCGGCGCAGTCGCGCGGCCTCGATCAAGTCTGCCTCGTGCGCTCGAAACCAGCCATCCTCCCGCTCCTGCCGGATTGCCGCCGTATCCCAGTGAGTCCCGTCCGGTTTCGTCGGTCCGCGCATTTCAGCTCCGTTCAGAGTTCAGAGTCGAGAGTTGAGCGTTGAGCGTTGAGAAGACCGAAGCGATAACTCTTCCCTCCTGACTCTCAACAACTCATTCATCTCAACACATCTTCCAGCGCGGTCGAAGCATCGGTTTTCTCGTCGCGATACTTGACGATCACGGGTGTCTGGAGCGAGAGGCCCCATTCCCGCCCCCGGCCTTCCTGGACCGATCGCGCGCCCGGCACGACGACCGCCCGAGCCGGAATCTCGAGCGGGCGTCCCGGAGCCCGCCGGTACTCCTCCCCTCGGACCAGGTCGTACACGGGAGTTCCGCCGGTCAGGATGACGCCCGACGCGAGGACCGCGCCTTCGCGAACGATCGCCCCCTCGTAGATGCCGCAATTGCCGCCGATCAGCACGTCGTCCTCCAGAATCACCGGGAGCTGTCCGATCGGCTCGAGGACGCCCCCGATCTGGGCCCCCGCGGAGATGTGGACGCGCTCGCCCACCTGCGCGCACGAGCCGACCAGCGCGTGCGAATCGATCAGCGTTCCGGCGCCGACGTAGGCGCCGACGTTGACGTACGCCGGCGGCATGATGGTCACCCCCGGGCCGATGTAACAGCCGTCCCGAACCGCCGTGCCGCCCGGGACGATCCGGATGCGCGAGGCGCCCTCGAACCGCTTGAGCGGCATCGTGTCCTTGTCGAAGAAGGGAAAGTCCGAAGCGGCGAGCGCCCGCACGAGACCTCCGACGCGGAAGCCCAGGAGGATGCCCTCCTTGACCCACGGATGGACCGTCCAGCGCCCGTCCTCGCGTGTCGCCGCGCGGATCGATCCGTCGTTCAAACCCGCCTTCAGCTCGCGAAACAACGCCCGCAGCTCGTCCGGAGAATGCCGTTCGGGAGACGCCGCGGCTTCCGCGACCCTCTCGGCGAGCGTTCCGGCCCCGCGTTCTTCGCTCATCGCCGGGCGCCGCTTCGTTTTCCGGCGAGCTTCATGCCGGTCACGACGGCCTCGATCCGGCGGCGCGTCTCGTCCCGCACCGGAGCCAGTGGAAGACGGAGCGTCTCGCCACATTTCTTCATGAGCGAAAGGGCGCATTTGGCGGGGCCCGGGCTCGACTCCCAGAAATTCATTTCCATCAGAGGCAGCCAGCGGGCCTGCAGTTTGCGCGCCGCGGTCCAGTCGCCTTCGAGCGAGCGCGCGACCAGGGTGCGCATCTCTTTCGGAATTTCGTTCGAAGCGACCGAGATCAACCCCCGGCCTCCCAGGGCGATCAGCGCGAGGGCCGTCGAATCGTCTCCCGAGAAGACCGCGAAATCGGATGGAACGAGCGTCAGGAGGCGCGCGATCTTGCTGAAATTCGGCGAGGCTTCCTTGAGGCCCACCACGTTGGGGACTTCGGCGAGCCGCAGGATCGTCTCGACATCGAGGTCCGTCCCCGTGCGGCCGGGCACGTTGTACACGAGAATCGGCAGGCGCGAGGCGTCCGAGATCGCCGAGAAATGACGGAACAGGCCCTCCGAGGTCGGCTTGTTGTACATGGGAGTGACGGAGAGAATTCCGTCGGCGCCGGCGGCCTCCGCGTCGCGCGCCCAGAAGACCGCTTTGGCCGTGTGGTTGCCGCCCGCTCCCGCGATCACCGGCACTCGCCCGCTGGCGGCCGTGACGACCGCGGCGGTCACCGCCTTGCGCTCGTCCCCCGAGAGGGTGGACGCCTCCCCGGTCGTCCCGCAGGGCACCAGAAAATCGATGCCCTCGGTGATCTGCCACTCGACCAGACGCCCGAGCGCTCCGAAGTCGATCCGACCCTGCTCGTCGAACGGCGTCACGAGCGCCGTGCCGCATCCCCGCCACTCCACCTTCTTGCTGGGACCCTTCACGAGACCTCCTTCTCGACTTCCTCCAGGAGTTCTCCGAACTCGAAGACTCCCGACCGGCCGGCGATGCGCTCCCCCGCCCAGACCGCGCCGCGCGCGAAGCCTCCCCGGTTTCGGGCGCGGTGGATGATCTCCACTTCGTCGTCCGGCGATTCGAACACGAGGCGGTGCGTCCCCGGGATCGTTCCCGCGCGGACGCTCGCGACCGCGGGGGGCCGTCCCATCGCGCTCTCGACGAGCGACGCGATCTTCCGGGCCGTCCCCGACGGGGCGTCCCGCTTCTCCGCGTGGTGTTCCTCGACGAGATAGGCCGCGTAGCCCGCGGGACCGTAGAGGCGGGCCGCGCGCGCCGCCAGGTCGAACATGTGCCTCACTCCGACGGAGAAATTGGAGGCGTGGACCAGGCCGCCGCCGCCGCCGCGAAATGCCTGCGTGACGCGGGACAGCTCGCGGGTCCAGCCCGTCGTGCCGCACACGACGCGGGAGCCCGCTTCCCCCAGACGGATGAGATTGTCGACCGCCGCTTCGGGCGCCGTGAACTCGAAGACGACGTCCGCGGAACCGAGCCGCTCGGAGGTCAGGCCGGCCGCGCCGCGGTTTGCGCCGGAGCCCAGGCGCCAGAGGACGTGATGTCCGCGCGCCTCCGCCGCCGCGCCCACTTCCCGTCCCATCTTCCCGTCGCCCACGAGCCCGACGCGCACGGCTAGCGCTCCTTTCCGAAGAACTCGCGGTGGAGGAGAGAGACCGTCCGATCCACGTCTTCCTCCGCCACGACGAAGGACACGTTCCGGCGAGAAGCCCCCTGAGAGATCATCAGCACGTTCACGTCCTCGACCGCGCGGAAGATCCGCGCCGCGATTCCCGGAGTGAACTTCAGATTCTCTCCCACGAGGCAGACGATCGCGCGGCCGGCCGCCACCTCCACGTCCGCGAGGCTCGCGAGCTCGTCGCGGATCTGAGGCAACCGCTCGAGGTCGTCGACGGTCACGGAAACCGAAACCTCGGACGTCGACACCATGTCGACGGCGGTCTCATGGCGGGCAAAGACGTCGAAAATCGTTCGCAGGAAGCCGGCGGCAAGAAGCATCCGGCTCGTCGACACGTCCACGGTCGCGATGCCGCGCTTGCAGGCGATCGACCGCACGTCGTCCGTCCCTCCGGTCGCTCCGGAGCGGATCTCGGTGCCGGAGCCCTCGGGCTTCCTGGCGTTGCGCACTCTCACGGGAATCCCTTTCTGGATGGCGGGAGCGAGAGTCAACGGATGAAGCACCCGGGCGCCGAAATACGCGAGCTCCGAGGCCTCCTCCGCGGAGATCGTGTCGAGCACGCGCGCCTCCGGCACGATCCTGGGATCCGCGGTCATCATCCCGTCGACGTCGGTCCAGATCTCGACGAGCGACGCGCCGAGCGCGGCGGCGAAGATCGCGGCGCTGTAGTCCGACCCGCCCCGGCCGAGGATCGTGGTCCGTCCGTCCGGCGTCGCCCCGACGAAACCGCCGACGACCGGGATCTCTCCCCGCGACGCCGGACCGCCCAGCCGCTCGAGGACGCGCGCCGCCGTCGCTGTGAAATCGGGCTGCGCCCGCCCGAAGTGCGCGTCGGTGACGAGAACATCCCGTGCGTCGATCCGCTCGGCCGGAAGGCCTCGGAGAGAAAGCACCCGCGAAACCAGCAGCGAGGAAATGAGCTCGCCCTGAGCGAGAAAGTGATCGCGAGCCTCCGCCGGGACGGAACGGAGCACCGCGACCGCGCCGGCCATTTTTTCGAGCGCCACGAAAAAGGGCGCGAGCTCGGCCTCGACGGGCTGCGCCCGTTCCGCGAAGAGTCTTCCGGCCACGGCCAGGGTGTCGCGAGCCACCTGCATCAGGATCCTCTTCGCCTGCCGGCCGTCACCCCGCGCCGCCTGAGAGAGGGCGTCCGTCAGGCGATCGGTGGTGTGCCCCATGGCGGAGACCACGACCACCGGACGGTCTCCGCGCGCGTGCGCCCGGCCGACGATCTCGGAGAGCCTTTCGAGGGCGGCCGCGTCTTCGACGGACGTGCCGCCGAATTTCTGAACGATCACGCGGACGCCGGCAACGCGTCCCTGCCGATGACGCGAAGCCCGGCCGTAGCCGCCGTCAGTCGAGAAGGCCGGTCGCGCACGCGTATTCCGCATTCAGGACGGAGGCGCCGGCGGCGCCCCGGATCGTGTTGTGGCCGAGGGCGGTGAACTTCCAGTCGAGCAGCGGGCAGGGCTTCAATCCTCCTACGCTGACGGACATCCCTCCCCCGATATCCACGTCGCGGCGCGGCTGCGGCCGGTGCGGAAGGGAGAGCGGGACGACGGGCCGTTCCGGTGCGGACGGCAGACCCCGGACGCCCTCGGGAGCGCGGAACGCTTCCCACGCGGCCTGGACGTCGGATGGCTCCGCCTTGCTCCGCAGCTCGACGGAGACCGATTCGGTGTGACCGTCCTCGACCGCGACGCGATAGGTCATCGCCGAGATCTCGAACTCCGCGAGCGACACACGCTCGTCCGAAAAATCGCCGAGAATCCGGCGGGTCTCCCGCTCAATCTTCGCCGCCTCCTCGGGAATGTCCGGGATCACGTTGCCGAGAATGTCGAGAGACGGCACGCCCGGATAGCCCGCGCCCGAGACCGCCTGCATCGTCGTGACGAACACCCGTTTGATTCCGAACGCGCGGTGGAGCGGCGCGAGCGCGAGGGCGAGCACGATCGTCGAGCAGTTCGCGTTCGTCACGATTCCCCCGGTCCAGCCGCGTTCGCGGCGCTGCCGGTCGAGAAGCCGCAGCGCCTCCGGATTGATCTCCGGTAGAAGAAGCGGGACGTCCTCCTCCATCCGATGCGCGGACGCATTCGAGAAGACGAGGATCCCGCGGCGGGCGAGCTCCGGTTCGACCTCTCGGGCGAGCGCCGCGTCGAGAGCGGAGAAAACGAGACGGCAGGGCAGAGCGTCGAGGGGCCCGCAGACTCGCATCCCCGCCAGCCGCTCCGGGATGGCGGTCGGAAGCCGCCAGTGCGCGGCCTCCTCGTAAGACTTGCCGCGCGAGCGATCGGAGGCCGCGACGCAGGCGATTTCGAACCAGGGGTGGTCCGCCAGCCGCTCGATGAACCGCTGCCCGACGGTGCCGGTGGCTCCGAGCAGCCCGACCGGGATTCTGGAGGTCATCCCTTCGCAGCATAACGGACCCGGCCGGGAGAAAAGCCTCTATGATCGAAGGGCGTGAATTCCGAAACCAGGACCGGCGGACCGCTCTGCCCCAGTTGCGGCCGGCGGATCGCGGCGTGGCGCATGGAGCATTGCGTCTATTGCGGCGCCGCCTTCCCGGATGGTCTCAAGGAAGGTTTTTCAGAACCGGAAGCGTTGAAGTGGGTGGAGCGGCCGTCGCTGCCGAACGACGCGGCCCGGCAGCTGGAGCTTCTGAAGGTGCTTCCGATGGAAAAGAAAAGGCCCGCGGCCGCTTACCTCGGGCTCCTCGTCCTGCCGGTGTTCGGAATCCTCTTCTATCTCCTCTACCAGCTGGTCCTCAAAGCATCGCCCGCTTCCGCCTTCCTGGTGTTGATCGCGGGCGCCGGCTTCTTCGCCTACCTCGTCTGGGCGCTCCTCAAGCGCTCGTAGGCGCGGAAGAGGAGCCGCCGGGACGGGCGGCGAAGCCGCGACATCCGGCGAGCAGGTGGAAAAGCGCGCCGGAGGGCGACCCCCGGCGCGCTTTTTCGATGTTTGGAGAAGCAGCGTTTGGAGAAGCAGCGTCAGACGACGCGACGACCCGAGATGAGCCGGATCAGCAGCACGACGACGGCCACAACCAGGAGGATGTGGATAAACCCGCCCATGGTGTAACCGGACACGAGGCCCAGAAGCCAGAGAATCAGCAGGATCACAAAGATGGTCCAGAGCATGATGAATCCTCCTCGTTCAAAGTGGGCCAAGCGCCGCACTTGCCCGGGACTGAGAGCGAAGGTCATGCCAAGCCGGGCGGGAGGCGGAAGGCGGGAGGCGGGAGACGCGACGAAGAGAGATCTCGTCGGGCGGCCGTATCGCCGGGCCGGGACCGCTAGGATGCGTCCGTGGACCATCCCTTGAAGAGCCCGGCGGAGCTCGCGGCGAGGCTCGACCTTGGGGCTCCGGACCGGCTCCTGCTCGTCGACGTTCCCGAGGCGCTGTTGGAGGTTGCGATGAAGGAGCGGGAGGGCAGGAACGGCAAGGAGACCCGCGTCGTGGAAGGCCGGGCGCTGCGCACCGTGAAGGACCCGTGGGAAGCGATCCTCCTGTGGCGCGAGGACCGGGTCGGCTCTCAGGCGATCTTGGAAGCCGTCGCGCGACGCGTTTCTCCCGGGGGGTTCGCCTGGATCATCGTGGCCCTTCGAAAAGTGACCGGGGTGGCGACGCCCGGTGCCCACCGGCTCGGCGTCGAGGACCTCGTCCGCAGCTTCCGACCCGGAGAGTGGGTCCGCGATCGGGAAGCCCGCGTCTCCGCCTGGCACGTGGCGTATCGATTCGTGAAGGCCGTGTAAGCCGGACGAGGACGCCGCGAGCCGAGCGACCAACGGGAGCGAGACGGCCGCGGCCCCCGGCGGTCAACGAGATCGAGAATCGAAGGAAAATTCAGCCGGGGATCGAGAATTTCGGGTTTCTATTTCTTACGTTCCCTCGCCCTCGCGTTCCCCGCTCCGCGCCCGGCGCCTCATTCCACGTAAGGAAAAAACCGCCCCTCGACCAGAAAGAAGCGGCCGCTCGCGACGACCAGCTGGCAGCGGCTCACCTCGAGCGTCGTCGAGACCGAGACTCCCGGCGCGTTCAACGTGATGGGGTACATCACTCCGACTTTCAACCCGCTGTTGAATTCGAACTTCACGCCAATCGACGTCACTTCGATGACGCGGCGCGCCTTCTCCCAGCGGATCTTGATCTCATACTCGTCCGGGGAGAGCCGGTGATGTCCGGTCCCGGGGGTGCGCGGGGGCGCCGGCCGGGGTGGGTCGGTCTTCCTTTCGGTCATCGGTGCAGGAGCGTCCTCCGCGGCACGGCAGACCGGTCACGGACCCGGCAGACCGAACCGTTCCGCGAGGAGGGGCCACCGGCCGGCGCGGTCGCGGTCACTCAGCTCTTCGCGGCCAGCGAGGTCGCAAGCGCGATCGCGGCGTTCATGCCCTGTTTTTCCCGAACGGTTCGCACGCGAGCTTTCTCGGCGGGCTTCAGCCCCCGCACATATCCCATGTACTTGCCCTGGAGCCGCCGCAGGGCCCGGACCTTCGGGGACATCGCCCGCCGCGCGCGGGGCTTTGCCGCCGGGCGGCCGTCCGCCGGGGGCCGCCCCCGACGCCGCCCGGCCGTCCGGGCCCCGCCGTCGGAAAGGCTTTCGAGCGACGCCAGCTGCGCTCTCAGGTTTCGAATTTCCTGATCGCGGCCGCGCAGCGCTCTCTCGACCTGCGTAGGACGCACGGCTTTCTGCGACAACAATGCATTCAGGACATAGTGAGATTGATTCGGTGTCAACTTTGTCATCGTTTTTCCTCTAATTGCCACGTATTGCCCGTTGTTAGCGCCTTCCCATCGCGGGTGGCAGTCTACAACAGCGATTGCCAAACGAAGGCGACTGTCGAGCCGACAGTCAGTGTCCTTTCTGCCGAGTCACTTGCGCCGACCCGCGGCGGCTTTTTCTTTGCGCGGCGCCGCCTTTTTCCGAGGCGCGGCGGGCTTCACCTCCGGCCTCGGGAGCAGCCCTTCCACCACTTCGGGGCGGATGGTCTTGCCTTCCGTCATGACGTAGGCCCTGTGTACGACGTTGCGCAGCTCGCGCACATTGCCGGGCCACGAATAGGACTGGAGGAGGTCCAGGCCGCGGGGCTCCCAGCCAAGGACGCCTGCGCGCTCCTGTTCCTCGATCAGCTTGCGGAAGTATTCCGCGAGAATCGGGATGTCGTCGGGGCGCTCCGCCAGTGTGGGAAGCGACAATGGAAAAACATTCAGTCGATAGTAAAGATCTTCGCGCAGTTTGCCTTCGCGGATGGCGTCTTTAGGGTCTCTGTTGGTCGCGGAGATCAGGCGTACGTCGACTTTCAACTCCTGCGATCCGCCGACGCGGCGAAGGGTCTTGTCCTCCAGAACCCGCAGCAGCTTCACCTGGAGCTCGGCTCCCATTTCCGTGATCTCGTCGAGGAAGAGCGTGCCGCCCATGGCCTCCTCGAAATATCCCAGGCGCCGCTTCTCCGCCCCCGTAAAGGAGCCTCGCTCGTGGCCGAAGAGCTCGCTCTCGATGAGCGTCGGCGAGATCGCCCCGCAGTTGAAGGCGACGAACGGCTTGCCCGCGCGGCGTGAGAGCCGGTGGATCGTCCGCGCGGCAACTTCCTTTCCGCTTCCCGAGGCGCCGGTGATCAGAACGGGCGCGTTGGAACGCGCGACTCTTCGAATGACGTCGAAGATGCGGGACATCGCCTCGGACCGTCCGACGAGATCTCCGAGGCGGCCGGTCTCCTGCAGCTCCGCCCGCAGCGTCTCGACTTCCGTCTCCAGCCGCCGGCGGTCCGCCAGGCGGTTGAAGACGACCTCGAGCTGCGCGGGACGCAGCGGCTTCAAGAGATAGTCGAAGGCGCCGGCCCGCAGCGCTTCGATCGCGTTGTCGATCGAGCCCTGTCCGGTGATCACGATCCCCTCCCGATCGGGATCGGCCTCCCGGGCGAGCTTCAGGATCTCGATCCCGTCTCCGTCGGGTAGGTGGATGTCGACGATCAGGATGCGCGGGTCGAACTCCGCGAGAGCCTTCGCCGCCTCCCGCGCCGTGCCGACCGAGAACGGCTCCCCCCCGAGATCCTTGATGGATTCTTCGAGTCCCTTCCGCGTGGCCATGTCGTCTTCGACGATGAGAACTTTCAACGAGGTCCCTCCGGTAGATACAGCGTCGCGACGACGCAATCGCCATGTTGTTCGAGCCGCAGTGTTCCGCCAGCGTCCGCCGCGGCCACCCGCGCGCGGGACAGGCCCATGCCCCACACCTTCCCCTTGCCGGCCGATTTCGGTGAGAAGAGCGCGTCGGTATTGTCGGTATGCAGAGACCCGGGGTTTTCGACGCGTGCGAAGACGTGCCCGTTCTCGCGCCCGAGAAGAACCCGGACCGACTCGGCGCCGGCGGCTTCGACCGCGTTCACGATGAGCGCGGCGAGCGCCGCCGCGAGCGCCTTCGGGCTGCCCATGACGGACGCGCCCGTTGAGCCTTCCAGGCGGACGCCAGGGTGATTCGCGGCCGCCGCGGCCGCGACCGGATCGAGCTCGAACGGCGCCGCGGGGTCCGGGTCCTCCAGGAGGAACTCGCGCCCCCGATCGAAGAGGTCGAAGGCCTTGGCGAGCTCCGTCCGGGCCACCGTGAGGGACTCGGTCGGGTCGATTCCCCGTCGGACGCGGCGATCCGCCCCTTCCAGGTGCAGCGAGACGGCCGACAACGGCGTCGCGATATCGTGGAAGAACCGCTTCAGAAAGTCGCGCCTGGCAGGGGTCGCCAAGTCGTCAATGTGGGCCAACGGGCATCCTCTTTGCTAAAACCGGAGGATCCGGAACCACGCATCGTATGACAACTGTTCCGGGCAAGAGATCAAACCCATGAACAAGAACCCCGCCCCGCCGTCCCGCCCCCGATCGGCCCTGCGGGCGCGCCTGAGAATCTATTCCGCGGTCGGTCTCGCCATCCTCGGCGCCTGGCTGTACTACACGGTCAACACCGTCCTCGGTCTCTACGACGTGACCCTCGCGATCGAGCAAAGCACGGATCTCCGGCAGCGGGTGCTCGACGCACAGGGAGCGCTTAAGGATTCGGAGGAGTCTCTTGAGCGATACATCTCGGGAGGACAGGGCTACGACCTCTCGCGCCATCACGTCGCTCGAATCTCGATGCGCACCGCGCTCGGGTCCATCCGGCGCCGCGCCACGACCGTCGGAAGCCGCGGCTCGCTCGAGCGCGCTGAGTCGGCGGAGGAGATCTACTCGCGCGCCGCCGACCGGGCGATCGCCGCCTGGAACCCGGATCAGCCGGCGGCGGCGCGGCAGATCCACGATGACGTGGCGAGGCCGGCCGCCGACAAGCTCAAAGAATTTCTCTCGGAGCTCGAGGGGCGCTTCTCGAGGAGCGAGGCCTTCGCGGAAGAACGGCTGAAGGACTCCCGCGACTTCGCCGCGAGGGCGATCGGCGTCCTCGCGATCCTCATCATCGTCGGCATCTTCTGGATTCTCTCGGACGTGGGCCGGCGGATCGTCGTTCCACTGGGAGCCGGCTCGCGGGCGCTCGAAGACCTCGCGTCGGGACGAACGCCGCCCCGCCTGCTCGAGCAGTGGGACGGCGAAGCCGGAGAGCTCGGGCGGCAGTTCAACCGGGTCGCGGACCTGTTCGCTTCCCGCGCCCGCGCTCTCGAAGAGCGTGACATCGAGGCTTCCGTCAACGCGATCCTCACGGTGGCGGCGACGGTCAACGATCTCTCCGGGTTCGGCACCGCGACAATGGAGAAGATTCTCGAAGTCACGGGCGCGGCGTCCGGCGTCCTCTACCTGCCGAAAACCGACAGCGCCTTCGAGGCCGTCGTCTCGCTCGGCGGTTCCGAAGGCGACAGCGCCGTGGGGCGCGAGGAGGCAGCGCGCGCTGCCAGAGAGCGCCGGCCCGCGTATCTCTCCGTCGAGGCGAAGACGCCGACGGTCAACGTCCTCGATGGAAGAGTTCTTCCCCGCGAGACCGCGCACATTCCGCTGGTGTACTTCGACCACGTCGTCGGGGTGCTCGCACTCGGCGCGACCACCGCGTTCACCGCACGGACCCGCAACGCCCTTTCGGCCATCGCCCCTTCCCTGGCCGTCGCTCTCGCCAACGCGGCGGCCAACGAGCGCGTGGCCGAGCAGTCGCGGCGGCTGGCGGAACAGAACGAGCTCCTGGAAGAGCAGCGAAGCCGGATCGGCCGCACCGCCGCCGAGCTCCAGCGGGCCGGAGAGCTGAAGGACAGGTTTCTCGCTTCCGTCTCCCATGAGCTTCGAACTCCCATGACCGTCATCCTGGGATTCACGGGCACCCTTCTTCGCGAGAACCAGGGGCCGTTGAATGCCGCCCAACGGGACAGCCTGGAGCGCGTCCAGCGCAATGCGAAGCTCCTTCTCGGGCTGATCAACGACATCCTGGACATCTCCAAGATCGAGTCCGGTAAGGCGGAGGTCGACAGTCAGCCGATCTCGATCGCGCCGTTTCTTTCCCAGGTCGAGGCCGACTATCAGGACGCGGCGCGGCGCAAGGGTCTGCGGCTCACGGCGGCGGCGGCGCCGGGCCTGACCCGGGTCACGTCCGATCCGGCCAAGCTGACGCAGATCCTGTCGAACCTGATCGGCAACGCGCTGAAGTTCACCGAGAAGGGATCGATCTCGGTCCGCGCGGAAGAGAGGACGGGCGGGCGATGGGCGCTCATCGTCGCGGACACCGGGATCGGCATTCCGGAGGACGAGCAGGGCGCCATCTTCGAGGAATTCCGGCAGGGGGAGGGCGCGGAACATCGGGGGCGGGGCGGAACGGGCCTCGGGCTCGCGATCGTGAAGAAGCTCGCGAAGTTTCTCGGCGGCACGGTGTCGCTCGAAAGCGAGCCCGGACGGGGATCTCGCTTCACGGTCACGTTGCCTTTGCTCGCGGCTCCCCTGCCGGCGCCCGCCGCCGCTCCTGTTTTCGAAAGGGACGGGGCGGGGATCCGCACGGTCCTGATCGTCGACGACGACGAGGGCGTCCGGCGGCTTCTCGCCCTGGAGCTCGAGCCCTACGGCCTGCGCGTGCTCGAAGCGGGCGACGGCGCCGAGGGAGTCAGGCTGGCCAGGGTCGAAAGGCCGGACGTCGTTCTGCTGGACGTGCTGATGCCTCGCATGAGCGGATGGGACGCCCTCCGTGAGCTGAAGGAGTCACCCGAGACGCGCGGGATTCCGGTGATCGTCCTGTCGGCCGTGGAAAACCGAGCCTTCGGGCTCGCGCTCGGGGCCTTCGACTATCTCGTGAAGCCTCTGGGGCGCCCGGACCTTCTGAGCGCACTCGGGCGCGCCGGGGTGCTCGCCTCGCGCGGGCACGTCCTTGTCGTGGACGACGATGCGGACGTTCGCGCGGTGCTGGAGCAGGAGCTCGTGGCCGCGGGGTTCCGGCCCAAAGGCGTCGGGGGCGGGGCGGAAGCCCTGGAGGAGCTGGAGCGGGAACGCCCCGCCGCGGTGCTCCTCGACCTTATGATGCCCCCTCCTGATGGGTTCGAGGTCCTTTACCGCATTCGCGAAAACCCGAAATGGAAGGATCTTCCGGTCGTGATCGTCACATCCAAAGAGCTCACGCCGGACGACTACGCCCGCTTGAGCGGCTCGGCCCAGCGCGTCCTGCGCAAGGGCAAGGACCTCCAGTCGCTCGTCCGGGAAGTTCTCGCGACGATCGAGGAGACCCGGGCCGCATCGGCGGCGACGGCCACGGCATGAGAGACCCCGTCTGATGGCGCGGATCCTCGTCGTCGAAGACTCCCCCGACATCCGCGCGCTCGTCCGGATGCTTCTCGAGCCCGCCGGCCACCAGGTGTTCACCGCGAACGACGGACAGGAGGGCGTCACCGCGGCCCGCCGCCTCCAGCCGGATCTCGTGCTCATGGACCTTTCGCTTCCCGTTCTGTCCGGATGGGAGGCGACTCGTGCGATCAAGTCGGCGCCCGAGACGGCGCGCATCCCCGTCATCGCGGTGACCGCGCACGCGATGCAGGGAGACCGGGAACGCGCGCTCGCCGCGGGCTGCGACGGATTCGTCGCCAAGCCCATCGACGGAGAAACGTTCGCGTCGGTGGTGAGCTCCTTCCTTCAGGCGACGGGGGCCGGTCCCCCGCAGCCCGCGGCCGCGAAACTGAGCTCGGGGGCTGACGAGGCGCCCGCGCGTGTTCTCGTCGTCGACGATCAGCCCGAAGTCGCCGAAGTGCTGGCGGCGGACCTGACCGCCGAAGGGCTGACGGTGGTCTCCGCCGCGAGCGCGGTGGAAGCGCTCGAGATCTTCCGGAGGGACTCGTCTTTCGATCTCGCGATCGTCGACGTGATGCTGGGGAACGACACCGGCTACGAGCTGACCTCGCAGCTGATCGCGAGCTCCGGCGAGTATCTGCCGGTCCTCCTCGTCACGGCGGGGACGATCGATCGCGAGCGCGGCTACGCGGCAGGGGCCGACGATTTCATCGGCAAGCCGATCGAAAGCGCCGAGCTTCGCGCGCGCGCCCGTTCGCTCATCCGGATCGGCCGCGCGATCCGGATGCAGGGGCGCACGATCCGCGAGAGGGCGGAGGCCTACGACAAGCTCGCCGAGCTCGACCGGCTGAAGTCCGATTTTCTCTCGACGGTCTCCCACGAGCTTCGGACGCCGTTGAACACGATCATCCTGCTGTCGCACCTGATCGAGCGGGAGGGCAGGACGCCGGCCGACGAGGAACGCCGGCTCCATGACGTGCGCGTCATCCGCGACAGCGCGGAGACACTGCTGAGGATGATCAACAACATCCTCGACCTCGCGAAGCTCGAGGCGGGACAGCGGGACCTCCACCCGCAGCGGATCGAGCTCGCGTCGTTTCTGCGCGAGACGGGCGACATGCTGGAGCCGCAGGCCGCCGCCAAAGGGATCCGACTCGCCCTCGATCTCTCCCCCGACCTTCCCGAGACTGCCATCCTCGATCGCGAGAAGCTGTCCCGCGTCCTGATCAACCTGCTCTCGAACGGCGTCAAATACACGAAGGAAGGCGCCGTCACCCTGCGCGCGACGCCGTGGCAGGACAGCCTCGCGTTCGAGGTCGAGGACACGGGCAGCGGCGTTCCGGCCCACCTGATCGCGTCGGCGTTCGAGCCCTTTCGCCAGATCCGCACCGCCAGGGACGAGGCGCCGAGAGGGACCGGGCTCGGCCTGTCGATCTCGAAACAGCTCGTCGAGTTGATGGGAGGCGATCTGCTGTTCGACAGCCGGGAAGGCGAGGGGACGCGTGTTTCGATCACGCTGCCCCAGCTGCCTTTCGCCGACGCCGCCGAGCCGGCGGGGGAGAGATGGAAGAGCGGGACCGAGCCCGAGGGCGTCGCTCCCTCCGGCCACGCGCGGCGGGTCCTGATCGTCGAGGACGACGCCTCGTCCCGATACGGCTTGAAAAGCCTCCTCGAGTCGGAGGGTTACGAAGTCGTCGAGGCGAACGACCTCGCGCAGGCGGCGGAGCGCATCGCGTCCCGGGCGCCGGAAGTCGTGGTGCTCGACATCACGCTGCCGGACGGGGACGGCGCGGCATGGCTCGCGGGGCTGAGAGAGAAGGGACCCGTCTCGTTTCCCGTGATCGCGTTGACGGGGGTGACGGCCGACGAGGACCGCCGGCGGATCGAGCGCGCGGGAGTCGCCGCGGTCCTCCACAAGCCGGTCAACGTTCACATGCTGTTCGACGCGCTGAGGGAATGCCTCGAGGAGAGCGTCGAGCGTTGAGCGTTCAGCGTTGAGCGTCCAGACAAGACACCCGCCTGCCGCCTACCGCCTACCGCCCCGTCTACGCCAGCACATCCCTCCGCGTGAACACCACGAAGGCGAGCGCCACGGCGGCGAGGGCCCAGACTGCCAGCGTCACGACGGAAAACTCCAGGGTCATCCCGGAGATCGGCGGCGGAGAGCCGGAGTAGTAGTCGGGCAGCGGCAGGTTCGTCGGGAAGAGATATTTCTGAAACGCCCAGGTCGGCGCCAGCCGCGGCAGGATCGTCCCCAGGATGAGCGCGGCGAACATGGTCCCCATGGAAGCGGCGGTCGATCGCAGCAGCACCGACGCAAGAAATCCGATCGCTCCGACGGCCGCCGCCGCGAACCACGCGAGGCCGAAGACCGCAATGACGTCCTCCCACAGCGGCACGGCGCGCACGCCCGAGGCGTCGAACGTGCCCGCCGTCTGCCGGAACCCCGTCAGGATCGGCACGCCCCACCCCCGGAACCCGTACGCCATCCCTCCGAAGAGGTACGCGACGCATCCGCCGAGGAGCACGGTCAGGCCGATGGCGAGCAGAAGCGCGACGAGCTTCGAGCCCAGCACACGCGTCCGGGAGATCGGGCGCGTCAGGAGCAGCTTGATCGTCCCCTGCGAGAACTCGGAGGACACCACGTCCGCGGCGAACACGATCGCCAGGAGATGGAGCAGCAGATAGCTCGCCGCGTTCGCAAACCCGCGCGTGAAGAGGGGCCCCGACACGGCTTCCGGATCGATGTTCCGGTCGAGGTGGTACTGCAGCCGCGAGATCTCGAACTGCATCCAGTTCTTCTGTGTGTCGGGCATCCGTCCCTGCCGCACCCAGTTGCGCATCCTCGCGACCCGCTCCTGCGTGTCGATGCGCCAGTCCTTCTTCGAGCGGAACCTTTCCCGCCCCTGAACCTGAGCGAACACGATCGTGCCGATCAGCGCGACCAGGATCAGAAGCACGAGGCGGAAACGCCGCCGCTTCCAGAGCTTCAGCATCTCGTTCTCGACGAGCGGCAGCACTCTCATGAAAGTCGAGAGTCCGGAGTTGAGAGTTCAGAGTCTTGAAACCCGTTCATACGGTTTCTCCTCCGGTGACCTCGAGAAAGACCTCTTCGAGGGAAGACGCCGGGCGCTCGATTCCAAAGACTTCGACGCCGGCCGCCCCGAGAGCGCGCACGGCTTCCGGGACCCTCTCCTTCGAGAGGTTCACCGCGACGCCATCCTCCCCCTCCGCTTCCGCCGCGCCGCTTTCGGCAAACGAGCCGAGGACCGAAAGCGCCAGGCCGGCCGGACGCACGGTAAACCGATGCGGCCCGCGGGGCCGGTCGAGGAGCTCTCGGACGGGCCCGCTCGCGAGCGTCCGCCCGCGATGGATGATCGCCACGCGATCGCACATCAGCTCGACCTCGGCGAGGAGGTGAGAGGAGACGAACACTCCGATCCCCCGCTCCTCGGCCAGTGACCGCACCAGCCTCCGGATCTCGCGGATTCCCGCGGGGTCGAGGCCGTTGGCCGGCTCATCCAGGATGAGCAGATCCGGGTTGCCGAGCAGAGCCTGTGCGATTCCGAGCCGCTGCCGCATCCCGAGCGAGTACGTCGACACTTTGTCGTCCAGGCGCTCTTCGAGAGAGACCAGTTTCGCGATCCCGGGAATGCGCCCGGCCGCGTCCTCGGGGAGCATCCGCGAAAAGTGCAGCAGGTTTTCCCGGCCCGTCAGGTACTTGTAGAGGTCGGGCGACTCGACGATGCACCCCACGTGGGACATCGCCTTTTGAAAGTCGTGGGCGAGGTCGAGCCCGCGGATGTGGATCGAGCCGGCATCGGGGCGCGCCAGGCCCACCAGCATGCGGATGGTGGTCGTCTTCCCCGCGCCGTTGGGACCGAGAAAGCCGAACACCTCGCCCGCGAGGACTTCGAACGAGACGTCCGCCACGGCGACCCGTTTTCCGAATCTCTTCGTCAGGTTTTTCGCCGAGAGCACGACTTCCCGCACGCGCTGGACTTTCTCACACTGGCTTCCACCACGGAGCGGATGTCTAACGAGAGCCGCGAGCGTTGAGCGTTGAGCGGAATACGCGCCTGCGATCTTCCGCCTCCCCCCTCCCGCCTCCCGCCTCCCGCCTCCCGCGTACCGCGTACCGCCCCGTATCTGGACAAATCCCCGCACTCCGTTACTCTCTCGCTTCCATGATCGGCACGTCCCGCTTCTGGCTCTGGCGGCTTCCCGGCGTCGTCGCCGCGGGGGCGACGATTCTTTTCGCCGGAGGCTTCTGGCTCGCTCTGCGAGGCGCCCTCGGAAATCCGATCGGCGCGCCCCCTCCGCCTCCGCAGGCGGCGCGGCCGGCGGTTCGAACGTCTTCGCGGCGCCTGCTGCTCGTCCTGGGGGACTCTCTCGCCCGGGGAACCGGAGACGAGGCCGGAAAAGGATTCTCCGCCGACGTCCTCGACGTGATGAAAAAGAAGGCGCCCGCGGAGATCGCGAACCTGTCGGTCAACGGCGCGGAATCGGCGGAGCTGAAGGAACTGGTCGCGAGCGCGAACGTGCGGTCTCTCGCCGCCTCAGCGGACCTGATCTTAGTGTCCATCGGCGGCAACGATCTGTCCCACGCCGTTCCGCGCGGACCCGATCCGGGCATCCGCGCGATCGAGGACGTGTCGACGGCCCGCCGCCGCTACGCCGAGAACCTCCGCGCGATCCTCGGGGACCTGCGCCGCGCGAATCCCTCGGCGCCGATCTTTCTCCTGGGCCTTTACGACCCTTTCGGCGATGCCGGGCCGGGCGGGCGGCTCGGCGCCTCTGTCATCCTGAACTGGAACACGCTGATCGAGGAGACGGCGCTCTCTTTTCCGGCGACGCTCCTCATCCCGACCTTCGATCTCTTCGAACATCGGCCCGACCGCCTTGCCGCGGACCGCTTTCACCCCAACCGGAAGGGATACGCCGCGATCGCGATCCGCATGGGTCAGCTCCTGCCCGAAGCTCCGTAGCGAACCGCCTTGCAGCCTCGGCTTTTACGCCGGATGGCTTCAGGCGCAAAAAAAGACCGCCCCTTGCGGGGCGGTTACAAGAGGAGATCGGGAAGCGCGAATGTCAGTGGCGCCGGCCGTGGTCCCCCCCGCGGTTAGACCCGTGGCCGCTGAAGCCGCGACCGTAGAAGCCGTAGGGGCGGGAATACACGTACGGCCGGTACGAGTACGCGTAGGGCCCGTAGTAGGGACGGCTGTAGTAACCGGCGTAGGGAGCGTAGTAGCCGTCGTCGTAGTAACCGTCGTCATAGGCGCCCGAGTAGCCGACCGGCGCGCCGAGGACGATCCAGCGGCTTCCGTACGAGCGCACCGGAATCCATCGCGACCGGTAGTAGAAGCCGCGGCCGTACTGGGCATGACGGATCACCCGGTACCGCGAAGGCACGAAGCTCCCGACCCGGAAGAACGGATCGCCGAACCGGACGGAGACCCTCCCGTGGGGAGCCGGAAACGATCCGGAGAACCGGACCTGCGCGCCGGCCGGAGAGGGCGCCGCGAGGGCGACGCCGGCGGCCAGAGCGGCGGTGGCGAGAGCGATACGAAGACTCTTTTTCATCTCGACCTCCTCCGCGGATCATCCGCGGCACTCTCATAGGAAGGCAATGCCGGTGCCAGGATTGCGCCTTTGAAAAGAAATGACTTACGCCTCAGCGGGCCGGTTTCCCTGTCACTCCCGGAGTGCAGAGGTGGACGAATGGAGACGCCCCAACCGGCGGGCGGGCGACGCGCCTGGAACCAAAAAAAACCGCCCCTTGCGGGGCGGCAAACGAGGAGACGTCGCGGATGGGCATTCAGTCGCGGCGGCGGTCGCGGTCCCGATCCCCGTTCCGATCGCGGTCGCGCCGGCCGTGGTCGTCGCCGTCGCGGCGTTCCAAGCGGTTGCCGCGGTCCCAGCGGTTGTCGCCCCGGCGGTCATCGCGATCCCGGCGCTCGAAGCGCTCGACGCGGCCGCGGTCCCGGAAGGTGGAGCGGTTGTTGTACCGGTAGTCGTTGCGTCCGTAGTTCCGGTCGTAGCCGTAATTCCGGCGATATCCGTACGACCCGTATCCACCGCGGAAGCCGTAGGCCTGCGAGGGCTCACAGACCACCCATCGGCTGCCGTACTGCCGGACGGGGATCCATCGGGATTCGTATTCGAACCCGTATCCCTCATCGTCGCGCGAGAAAACCTCGTAACCGTTCGGGACGTAGGTTCCGATCGGAAAGGCGGGGGCCCCGATTCCGATCGAGATGCGTCCGTGCGGCAAAGGAAACGATCCGGAAAATCCGACCTGAGCCTGCGCGGGCGAAGCGCCCGCGAAAGCGACTCCCGCGGCGACGGCCGCGGTCGCCAGCGCGATGCGAAATCCTGATTTCATCGAAGACCTCCTCCGCGGATCCTCCGCGGGTCGATGAGGGATATCGCAATGCGTCTGCCATGGTGGGATGGCTGAGAGGAAAGGACTTAGCGGTGGCGACCGATCGGAAGTGTCCTCTTCCGGGGTCGGTGTTTCAGGACGGTTGAGCGACGAGCGTTCCGCGTTCAGCGTTCAAAACGGGGACAAGGTTCTTCTCGCGCCCGGTCAACTCTGAGCTCTTAACTCTCCACTAGAGAAACTTCCTGATCCTCAAAAACGCCTTCCCGAGCCCCAGCAAGATGGACGTCGCGGAGGCCGCGCGGCCGATCTTCGCCGCGGGAGAGGATCTACCGAAGAGCTTCCAGGCGGCGGTGCCGGCGGCGGCGACGCCGGTCGCGGCCATCCCGGCGACCTTCCACTGGACGCGGTGGCGGCGCACGTCGTCGACGACGTCGAACATGGCGCCCGCGGCTCGCTGTCGCTGGAGCGCTCCACGGGCGGCGAGCTCCGTCATCCTCGCCGACCGATCCTTTCCGTCGTCGTTCCTTCCGCCGCTCGGAGCGGTCATTCGGAGCCTGCCCGGAACCGAGCCTCGAGATCGTCCTCGTCCTCGTCCTCGTCGAACGGAGGCGGCGTGCGAAGAGAATCGCGGATGGCGGCCCAGTCTTCCTTGAGACCTTCCTTCGTCGCCGGAAACTCGAAGGGCTTCAGCCGCTTGAGCGCCTTGACCCCGACGAACCCGGCAGCGCCCGCGCCGGCCAGGTAGAGAACGAACGCGACCAGAATCCCGAGCCAGACGCTGTCGAAGAGCTTCGCCAGCAGGACCGCGACGAGCGCCGTGAAGAGGAGCATCGCCAGCCATCCGACGACGAGCGCAATGCCGAGCCCCGCTGCGCCGCGGCCCGCCAGGCTGCCCTTCTCGGACACTTCCTCGCGAAA
>JALYUA010000099.1 GCA_030854005.1 Acidobacteriota bacterium | reverse complement strand
CCTGATGGCCGATCGCCTGGTCCGCGGCCGCCGGCGCGCGGTCCTCTCCCTGGGGATTCATCCCGAATACCGCGAGACCGTGCGGACCTACTTCCAGAACCTGGGACTCGAGATCGTGGAGGCGCCGCTCGGCGCCGACGGGCGGACCGACGCGGCCGCTCTCGCCGACGCCGTCGATGAGACGACGTTTGCCGTGGCGGTGCAGTCGCCGAATTTCCGGGGCGTGATCGAGGACTGGAGCGCGTGCGCGGGCTCGGCGCGGTCGCGCGGGGCTCTTTTCGTCGGCGTGGTCGCGGAGGCCGCGTCTCTAGCCCTTCTCGCGCCTCCCGGAGAAGCGGGTGCGGACATCGTCTGCGGCGAGGCCCAGTCGCTCGGCGTTCCGATGCACAACGGCGGGCCTCTGCTGGGATTTCTGGCGTGCCGGACGGCGCACCAGCGTCAGATCCCGGGGCGTCTCGTCGGGCAGACGAAGGACGCGGAAGGGCGTCGCGCGTTCTCCCTGACGCTCTCGACGCGGGAGCAGCACATCCGCCGCGAGAAGGCGACCTCGAACATCTGCACCAACCAGGGGCTGATGGCGCTCGCGAGCAACATCCACATGTCGCTCCTCGGAAAGAAGGGATTGCGCGAAGTCGCGACGCAGTCGCACGCAAAGGCCGAATACCTGAAGGGAAGGATCGCCGGCATCCCGGGGTTCCGCCTGCCCGATTCCGCCGCGACCTTCAACGAGTTCGTCGTCGAGGGGCGCGGCCCGGCTGCGCCTCTTCTGTCGCGGCTCGCGCGGCGGAAGATCCTCGGGGGCGTGGCCCTGTCCCGCTGGAGCGCTTCGGCCGCCGACGCGAACCGGTTCCTGGTGGCCGTCACCGAGATGAACACCCGCGAAGAGATGGACGGCCTGCTCGCCGCGCTCGGGGAAGAAGCCTCATGAGCGTCGAGATCGAGACCGCGAAGGAAACCGCCGAACCCGCGCCGCTCGGCGACCGGCTGCACCCGGAGCCCCGGCACGAGCTTCTGGTCTTCGAACGGTCCGGCGCGGGAAAGGTGGGCTACTCGCTTCCTCCCCTCGACGTGCCGGACGTCTCCGCCATTCCGGCGGGTCTGCTGCGCGGCGAGATCGAAGGCGAGACCGAGATCACCGAGGTCGAAGTCGCCCGCCACTTCACGCGGCTCTCGCGGCTGAATTTCTCGATCGATGAGAACACCTACCCGCTCGGATCGTGCACGATGAAGCACAATCCGCGGACCAACGAGGAGATGGCGCGGCTGCCCGGCTTCGCGGCTTCGCATCCGCTGGCGCCGGAGGAGGTCTCGGCCGGAACGCTCGAGCTCGCGTGGCGGCTGGAGCAGGTCTTGAAGGAGCTGACCGGCCTCGCGCGCGTGACGCTCCAGCCGGCCGCGGGCGCCCAGGGCGAGCTCGCCGGAATCCTGATGGTGCGCGCCGCCCTCGCGAAGGAAGGGAACCCCCGCACGACCGTCCTGATCCCGGACTCCGCACACGGGACCAATCCGGCTTCGGCCCACTTCGCCGGCTACAAGGTGCGCGAGCTCAAGTCGAATGCGCGCGGGACTCTCGATCTGGATGTGCTCGAGAGCGCGATGACGGAAGACGTCGCCGCTCTCATGCTGACGGTGCCGAACACTCTGGGGATCTTCGAGGACCGGATCCTCGAGATCGCCAGGATCGTGCACGCGAAGGGCGGATACCTCTACTGCGACGGGGCGAACTTCAATTCTTTCGTCGGGGTCGCGCGGCCGGGGGCCATGGGCATCGACGTGATGCACATGAACCTTCACAAGACCTTTTCGACTCCGCACGGCGGGGGAGGGCCCGGTTCCGGGCCCGTCGCCGTGACCGCGAAGCTCGCTCCCCACCTTCCGCGGCCGACGATCGAGCGGAGAGAAGACGGAAGCTTCGGCCTGGACTTCGACCGCCCCGAATCGATCGGCCGCCTGAGGACCTTTCTCGGAAACTACGGCATGTTCGTCCGCGCGCTCGCTTACATCTCTTCGTACGGCAACCGGATCGGAGAGGTGGCGCGCGGAGCGGTCCTGAACGCGAACTACATCCGGGCGGGTCTCGCCGCGCACTACCACCTGAAGTACGACGCCCCGTCGATGCACGA
The DNA here is from genome assembly GCA_030854005.1 of Acidobacteriota bacterium. Classification (GTDB taxonomy): domain Bacteria; phylum Acidobacteriota; class Thermoanaerobaculia; order UBA5066; family Gp7-AA6; genus JALYUA01. Next base: position 3,205 of record JALYUA010000099.1, on the reverse strand, counting down.
GGTCGTCTTTTCCGACAAGCGCCAGGCGGAGAAGGGCGTCCACAACGGCGACATCGGAAAGAGGCTGATGGATTACGGCTTCCATCCGCCGACGATCTCCTTTCCCCTGATCGTCCACGGCGCCCTGATGATCGAGCCCACGGAGACTGAAAGCCGGTCGGGCCTGGACGCGTTCATCGCCGCGATGCGCGCGATCGCCCGTGAGGTCGAGGAAGACCCGTCCATCGTGTTGAACGCGCCGCACACGACTCCCGTCAAGCGCGTGGACGAGGTCGGGGCCGCCCGGAACCTGATCCTGCGTTGGAAGCCGGACGGGCGGGAAACGGGAGACGGGAAACGGGAAACGTAAGCCCGCATTCCTTTCCGGCTCCGATTCCCCATCCCCGATTTCCGATTCCCGGCTCGCACGTTCAGATATCCTTGCTGTCCGGCATGACGGACTTCCAGCGGAAATGTCCCCTCTGCAACGGGGGAGTGCTCGTGCGGTCGCGGAGCAACAACTCCGGTTACACGTTCTACTTCTGGAAAAAACCGTGGAAGCGCAAGTTCTTCGACTTCGGGGTCGAGCGTGTGTACCCCTGGGCCTGCATGGGCTGCGGCGTCGTTCTGCTGTATCTCGAACGCCTTCCCGCGATCGCCGAGGAGTATCGGACCGCCGCTGAGCCATCCACAGCGGCGAGCGGCGCCCCGGCCCCGATTCAACCGTGATGGCCATCCGGTACCTGGACGGCCGCCGCCTGTCGCGGGCGGTCATCGCGGGATCGCGTTTCGTTGCTGATCGCGCCGAGCCTCTCAACAAGATCAACGTCTTCCCCGTGCCGGACGGGGACACCGGGACGAACGTCGCCTCCACGCTCCAGAAAATATCGGCGGGGATCTCCCGCGTCCGCCAGCGGCACATCCGGGAAATGTCGCGCGCCCTGGCGGAAGAGGCCGTCGGGGGAGCGCGAGGCAACTCCGGCGCGATCCTGGCGCAGTTCTTCTGCGGGTTTTCCGAAGGACTTCCCGACAGCCCGCGGATCTCCGCGGGCGATTTCGGCGCGGCAGTCGTCCGGGCGTCGGATTCCGCATACGGAGCGATCGCGCGGCCGGTCGAGGGAACGATCCTGACGGTGATCCGCGACTGGTCCTCCTATGTCGCGCGGCGGGCGCGCGACGTCGCCGACTTCGCGCAGCTTCTTCCCGACTCGCTGGCCGAGGCGAAGAAGTCTCTCGAGAACACGCCGAAGCAGATGAAGGCGCTCGCGAAGGCGGGGGTGGTGGATGCGGGCGGACAGGCGTTCGTCTATCTCATCGAAGGCATCGTCCGTTACCTTCGCGAGGCGGCGCGAGGCGGGATCGTGGAGGCGCCCCCCGAGGAGGTGAAGGCGGCGATCTTCGACAGGACTTCGGAGTCGATACTCTTCCGCTACTGCACCGAGGTGCTCCTCGAAGGCGACCGCATCGATCGCGACGCTCTCCGGCGCGAGGCGGCGCTCCTCGGGGACTCCATCGTGGTGGCGGGCGGAGCCACGCGGGTGCGGCTTCACGTCCACACGAACGAGCCCGAGCGCCTCTTCGAGCTGATGGCGCACCTGGGAGAGGTGGCGCAGACGAAGATCGAGGACATGCACGCGCAGCACGAAACGCGATTCGACCAGAATCGCGCGTCGCGGGTCGGCGTGGTCACGGATTCCACGTGCGATCTGCCGCCGACACTGGTCGAGGAGCTCGGCATCGGCGTCGTCCCCGTCCGCGTCTATTTCGGATCGGAGAACTACCTCGACAAGGTGACGATCATGCCCTCGGAGTTCTACGCGCGCTTTTCCGTGACGGACGTCGCGCCGAAGACTTCGCAGCCGCCCCCGGCGGATTTCACCCAGGTGTTCCAGAACGTCGCGACGCACGCGGGTGCCCTCGTCTCGGTGAACCTTTCGGCCGCCGTGTCCGGCACCCACCAGGCCGCCATCGTCGGCGGCCGCTCGCTCAAGAACGCCACGATCGAGCACGTGGACAGCCGAAACGTCTCCGTCGGGCTCGGCCTGATCGTCCGGGCCGCCGCGGAAGCCGCCGCCGCGGGCAAGTCGGCCGCCGAGGTCGCCGCCGTCGCCCGGGACGCCGTCGACCGCACACGCCTCTTTATCGCGGTCCCGACCCTCGAGCACCTCGTGCGGGGAGGGCGCGTCTCGCCCGTCCGCGGTTTCATCGGAAAACTACTGGGTTTGCTTCCGGTTCTGACCATCACCCCCGAAGGCAAGGCGGAGCCGGTCGTCAAGGCGCGCGGCTTCGCGGCCGCCCGCGTCCGGATGATGAAGCTGCTCTTCGAAGCCGCCGACCTTGGAACCTCCGCCCGCCGCTTCGGGGTTGCGCACTGCGACGCGCCCTCCCTGGCGGACGCGATCGCCCGCGAGATCCGCGAGCGCTATCCCGAGTCCGACGTGATGATCGTCGAGTGCGGCCCGGCGCTCGGAGCCCACGGGGGGCCGGGCGCGCTGGCGGTTGCGGTGTTGCCCTGAGTGGACGTTGAGCGTCGAGCGTGGGGAAGAAGTCGAGAGTTCAGAGTTGAGGACTTGAGGGTTCAGAGCACTGACCAGGTCCGAATCTGATTCGCGTGAGGCGCCTTCCATCGCTAGCGTCGGGCACTCCAATCGGCCGCTCGACGTGTTCATCGCGCTTCTGGCGGCGCATCGCGTAAGGCAGGTCGTCGACGTCCGGAGGTATCCCGCTTCGCGCAAGTGGCCGCACTTTGCGGGAGCCGTGCTCGCGGAGAGCCTGCCGGCCGCGGGAGTTGCGTACGTCGGAATGCCGGAGCTCGGCGGGCGCCGCAAGGCGCGGCCGGACTCACCGCACACGGCTTGGCGCGTCGAGGCCTTTCGAGGGTACGCGGACTACATGGATACGCCCGAATTCCGGAGTGCGCTGGCGGCGCTCGAGGTGGCCGCACGGGCGACGTTCACCGCGATCCTCTGCGCCGAGGCGCTTCCGTGGCGCTGCCACCGGTCTCTCGTCGCCGACGCGCTGATCGCGCGGGGATGGGAGGTCTTCGAGATCCTCTCGGAGAAGGAAGCGCGCCGCCGTACCCTTCCCGACTTCGCGCGCGTCGACGGAGACCGGGTCGTCTACGACGGAGGGATGTTGTGGGGAGGTTGAGCGTCGAGCGTCGAGCGTCCAGCGTTGAGCGTTGAGAACGGGAAACGCTCCGTCCAAAGAGTTCGGAAAAATGAGG
>JALYUA010000098.1 GCA_030854005.1 Acidobacteriota bacterium | reverse complement strand
GAGCGGGTCCGCCCGGCGGGATCTCCGGCCGCGCTCCGCGCGCCTTTCGGGACCCGCTGGTATCTCCGACTCGTCGGTCCCGCGCTGTCGCTCGTCTCGAGCGCTCCCGTGTCGGCCGCCGACCGGCGCGCGCTGACGTTCTGGGAAGTCGCCGCGTCGGCGGGATTGCCGTCGGGCGCGATCGGCTGGTGGGCCTCCGGCCCGTGGCCGGGAGCCGTCGTCGTCGACAACCGGCAGGTCCTGTCGCTCGCCCGGACGGGGGAGGAGGCGGACGCGATCGCGCTCGCGCGCTGGTCGACGTTGCGCGGGGCCGCGATCTCGGCGCTCTACCTGCCGGGTCCGGACATCCTGCGGCGGGACCCGGCGCGCCGCGGAGCGGAGCTCCAGCGCATCGCCCTCTTTCTCGGAGAAGAGATCCGGGCCGCGCGGGCGGGAGAGAGCGCCCTGGTCGTGCTGACGGCGGACAGCCACGCTCCGGCCGGGTCGCTCGCGCGGGCGACCGTGTTCGACGGCGGGTCGTCCGGGCTCGTCAGGATCGACGCCGCCGACCTGGCGCCCTCCGTCCTCGCCCGCGCGGGCATTCCCGCCGCGGAGGACCTGCGAGGCCGCGCCGTCCCGGCCCTCTTCCGGGAAGGCTCGCTCGAAAAAGCGACTGTCGCGACGTATGGGCCGAGGATCGCGCCCGCGACGGGATCGAGCGCTACGACGGACCGGGAGTATTTGAGGAGGCTGAAGGCGCTGGGGTATCTGAATTAGTTGAGAGTTGAGACGTTGAGAGTTGAGAGTTGAGAATGGTGAGGTTTCCTCGGCTGGCGTCCGGCCCTTTGCTGACTCTTGACTCTGAACTCTCAGCTCTTGACTCCTGACTTCAGACTCTCAACTACCATCTGCGCATGAAAGCCGTCTTCTTCCGCCAGCATGGCGGCAACGAGGTTCTCCAGTACGGCGACCGGCCGGAGCCGGAGCCCGGGGCGGGCGAGGTCCGCGTGGCGATTCGCGCGGCGGCGTTGAACCGCCTGGATCTCTTCGTGCGCAACGGCATCCCGCACGTGCCGCTGCCGCAGGTGCCCGGCGCCGACGGGGCCGGGGTCGTGGATCTGGCCGGGCCGGGAGTCGAAGGCTTCACCCCCGGGGACCGCGTGCTGATCCAACCGGGGCTCTCCTGCGGCGCCTGCGAGTTCTGCCGCGGCGGCGAACAGAGCGTGTGCGTGAAGTACCGCATCCTGGGGGAGCACCTCTCCGGCACGTTCGCTGAGAAGGTCGTCGTTCCCGCGCGCAACCTGTTCCCGATCCCCGAAAAGTTGTCGTTCGAGCAGGCCGCGGCGTTTCCGCTGGTCTATCAGACGGCGTGGCGAATGATCGTCACCCGCGCCGGCCTGCGTCCCGGGGAGATCGTCCTCGTCCACGGCGCCGGGGGAGGCGTGGCCGGCGCCGCCATCGAGATCGCCCTCCTGTGCGGAGGGCGCGTCTGGGCGACGACCTCCGGAGAGGAGAAGATGCGGCAGGTCTCGGGATCGGGCGCGGAGGTCGTCCTGGACTACAGGAAATCCGACGTGGGCAAGGAGGTGCGCGCCCGCACCGGCAAACGCGGCGTCGACGTCGTGGTCGATTGCGTGGGAGAGGCGACGTGGATGACGTCGCTTCAGGCCGCATCGAAGGCGGGGCGGATCGTCACCTGCGGCGCGACGTCGGGCCCCAACCCCAAGGAAGAGATCCGTCTTATCTTCTGGAAGCAGCTTTCGATCCTCGGGTCCACCATGGCGAACGACCGCGAGTTCCGCGCGTTGTTGTCCGCGGTTTCCGCGGGCCGCCTCACACCGAGACTCGACGAGGTCTTCCCGTTCTCCCGCGCGGCGGAGGCGTACCGGCGACTGGAAGAGGGGCGGCAGCATGGAAAGATCATCCTCGTCCCGGATCCCGCCTGACGTGCCGCCGCCCGGTCCGCCTCTTTCGATCCTGCAGATTCTCGAAAAGGGTCTCTTCTCCACGGGAAGCGTCGTTCAGATGTTTCAGCTCGCGCGAGGTCTCTCCCGCCGCGGCCACCGCGTCGCGATCGTCTCGCGTGACGCCGGCGACGTTCCCGCCAGGGCGCGCCAGGAAGGGCTCGATTTCTACGCCCTCCCGCTGAAGCACGAGTTCGACTTCGCCAGCGCGCGGAAGCTCGCGGCGATCGTCGAAGAGCGGGAGGTGGACGTGATCCACGTCCACAAGGGAATCGCGCACTCGATCGCCCTCTTCTCGACGCTCTTCTCGCGGCGGCGGCCCGTTCTGGTGGTGAATCGAGGGGTCTCGTTCCCGCTGGACCCCTTCAACCGGATCAAGTTCCACGTGCGGATGGACGCGGTGGTCACGGTTTGCGAGGACATCAAGCGAGTCATCGTGGCGTCGGGCCGGCTCGCACCCCGGATCGTCCACGTGATCTACGCGGGCGTCGATCTTTCGGTGTTCGACCCCGGGAAGACGGACGGGGCGAAAGTCCGCCGCGAGTGGGGTGTTTCCTCAGACGACACTCTGCTGGTGCAGGTTGGCGCGCGGGAGTGGAAGGGCTGGAGAGACCTGGTGTCCGCGACGGCCCTCCTCGCGCCGGAGTTCCCCCGCCTCCGGACAGCGGTCGTGGCGTGTGAGGACGACGCGAAGAAAGCCGACGTGCTCGCGTTCGCCCGCGCGCAGGGCGTCCAGGACCGGGTGATGCCGATCGGCTTCCGGTCGGACATGCCGGACGTCCTCGCCGCCTCCGACATGGTCGCGGACCTGTCTTACGAGGGGCTGGGCGTGACGGGGACGCTGCGCGAGGCGATGGCCCTCGGCAAGCCCGTGCTGGGCAGCGCCGCCGGAGGGAACCCCGAGCTCGTCATCGACGGCGAGTCCGGCCTGCTCGTCCCTCCCCGGGACCCGCCCGCGATGGCGGCGGCGGTCCGACGCCTTTTAGCGGACCCGGCGTTCGCGGCGCGGCTCGGCCAGAACGCCCGCGTGCGCGTCGAGGAGGGCTTCTCGTCCGAGGTGCGTCTCGACCGCATCGAGGCCCTCTACCGGCGCCTCATCTCCGAAAAAGCCAGAGGGCGAGAGAAAAGAGGAGTGACAGCACCAGGCAGGTGACGAGCGGGAACGCGAACGTCCAGCTTCCCCGGCGGACGACGAAGTCGCCGGGCAGGCGCCCGGCATAGCGCGACAGAACCGGCCAGAGCACGGCCGCCGCCACCAGCAGGAGCCCCGCCGCCATCAGAACGCCCCGGATTGGAAACTGCACGCTCGAAACCTCCTCCGTGTCCCGCCTTTCGCCTTTCGCCAGATCCATGCCATGATCCCGACCTCCTCACCGGGCGCGCGCGGCTCTCCGAACGCACGCCATGACCGAAATCACGTCTCCCCGGCGCCCCGTTCTCCGGATCCGCGATCTCCCCTGCGAGGAACGTCCCCGCGAGCGGCTCGCGCGCGTGGGCGCCGCCGCTCTTTCGAACGAAGAGCTCCTCTCGCTGCTGCTCGGTTCCGGGACCCGCGGCGAGAATGCTCTGGACCGCGCCCGAAGCCTCCTGGCCGACCATGGAGGCTTAGTCGCGCTCGCCGGGATGTCGGGCGCAGAGCTGCGCCGCGAGCGCGGGATCAAGGGCGCGCGCGCCGCGGTCATCGAGGCCTCGCTCGAGCTCGGCCGGCGCCTCTCGACCGAGGCGATCGCTCCCCGCGATCTCTTCCACGAGCCCAACCTCGTCAAGGAGTACCTGCGCCGGGCGCGGGGAGACGGCGCGCAGGAGCGCACGGGGGCGCTCTTCGTCAACGCGAGGAACCGGCTCCTGAAGGACGATCCGGACATTTACCGGGGCACGCTCGACCGCGCCGTCGTCGAGCCCCGCGAGATCCTGAAACGCGCTCTGCTGGCCAACGCGGCGGGAGTGATCCTGTACCACAACCATCCATCGGGAGATCCTTCGCCGTCGCGGGAAGACCGCGAGTTCACCCGCCGGCTCGCGACGGCCGCCGAATCGGTCGGCGTCCGGCTGCTGGATCACATCGTGGTGGGCCGTTCGGGCTGCATCTCGTTCCGCGAGGCGGGATTGCTTTGAGAGAGTCGAGCGTCGAGCGTCGAGCGTTGAGTGTCCAGAGTCTGATCGACGCGACTCGGTGTATGTTCAGCGTCCCGTTCCGGGACTCTTCGACGCTCAACGTTCAACGCTTAACGCTCAACGCTTACCCCCCAAAAACTACCGTGCGCTTCTACGCCACCACGCCGATCTACTACGTCAACGATCTGCCCCACATCGGGCACATCTATTCGACCGTCGTCGGCGACGCTTTGACGCGGTTCCACCGCCTGATCGGCGAGCCCACGCGCTTTCTGACCGGAACCGACGAGCACGGTCAGAAGATCGAGAAGGCGGCCGCGGAGCAGAATCTCCGCCCGATCGAGCTCGCGGATCGCGTCGTCGCCCGTTACGGAGAGCTCTGGAAGACCTACGACATCGCGAACGACGATTTCATCCGCACGACCGAGCCGCGGCATTCCCGGGGAGTCACCGCCCTGATCTCGAAGATCGAAGCGGCGGGCGACCTCTACACCGCCCGGCACGAGGGCTGGTACTGCTCGGGCTGCGAGGTGTTCTACACGGAGAAGGAGCTCGATTCGGAGAAGCGATGTCCCATCCACGGCACGGTCTGCACGTGGGAATCGGAGGAAAACGTCTTCTTCCGTCTGTCCAGGTACGCGGAGCCTCTCCTGCGCCACATCGAGGCGCACCCGGAATTCATCCGGCCCGAGACGCGGCGCGCCGAGGTCCTCTCCTTCATTCGCGGAGGCTTGAACGATCTCTCGGTCTCGCGCGCGAAGCTGCAGTGGGGCGTCCCGTTTCCGAATCATCCCGGGCACGTCGTCTACGTCTGGCTGGACGCCCTCGCGAACTACATCACCGCGCTGGGATACGGCGGGGAGGACGATCGGCTCTACCGGGAATTCTGGGCCGATCCGGACTCTCGCCGCGTGCACCTGATCGGCAAGGACATCCTCCGGTTTCACGCCGTCTACTGGCCCGCCTTCCTGCTGTCCGCCGGTCTCCCCCTGCCGACGACGGTGTGGGCGCACGGATGGTGGCTGCGGGACGGCCGGAAGATCTCGAAGTCGGTCGGCGGCATCGTGCGCCCGGATGAGCTCGTCGCGACCTTCGGGGCGGACGCGGTGCGTTACTTTCTTCTACGCGAGATGGCGTTCGGACAGGACGCGAGCTTTTCCGACGAGGCGTTTCTCGCGCGCTACAACGCGGATCTGGCCAACGACCTCGGCAACACCGTCTCGCGCGTCGCCGCGCTGTGCCGCCAGGCCTTCGGACGCGCGCCGTCGGTGCCGTGCGGCGTGAACGACGTCCACACGGCATACCGGCCGGTCCGCACGGAGTGGCGCCACGCTTTGGACGACCTCGCGTTCCACCGCGCGCTCGAGTCGGTCTGGAAGCTCCTCGCCGTGATCAACGGGTACATCGTGTCGCGGGAGCCCTGGAAGATCCGGAAGGAGGAGGGCGCCTCGCCCCGGCTCCAGCGGATCCTCTACTCCGCGTCCGAGGGCGTCCGGCTCGCCGCCGTGCTCCTGTCGCCCTTCGTTCCGGCCACCTCCCGGCGGATCTTCGAGACCTTCGGCCTGCCGCCTCGCGACCCGGAGAAGGACGACCTGCGCTGGGGCGGCCTCACCCTCGGCGCCGCGATGCCCGAGACTCCCGCGCTCTTTCCCCGCGTCGACGCCTCCGCCTACCTGAAAGGAGCTCCCGCGATGACCGAAGAGACACCCAGGGCTAACGCCCCGGCGCCGGCCGCGCCGGTTGCGCCGTCCCCCTCCGCGCCGACGCCGCCCCCGGAAACGACGCAGGCCGCCTCGCCCTCGGACGGCCGGATCGGGATCGAGGAATTTCAGAAGGTGCGCCTCGTCACGGCCCGCGTGCTCTCCGCGGAGCGCGTCCCGAAGTCGAACAGGCTGATGAAGCTCGAAGTCGACCTCGGCACGGAGCGCCGGCAGATCGTCGCCGGAATCGCGGCGAAGTACGAGCCGGAGGCGCTGGTCGGCCGAAACGTCGTGATCGTCGCGAACTTGAAGCCCGCGAAGCTGATGGGCGTGGAATCGAACGGCATGGTCCTCGCCGCGACGGTGGGGGAGGCGGGGGAGCCTTCCCTCCTCGAAGTGGCGGCGGACGTCCCGCCGGGCAGCCGGGTCAAGTAGCCGCCGCCGACCGCTCTTCTTCCATCGCGACCCCGATGATCGTCTCCGATCGCCCGCGTCTCTGCGACTCGCACTGCCATCTCCAGATGGACGGCCGCGAAGGTGTCCCGACCGATGCGGCCACCCTTCTCGCGCGGGC
>JALYUA010000088.1 GCA_030854005.1 Acidobacteriota bacterium | reverse complement strand
AGGCGGAACCGGCCGAGGTCTTCGTGGGACGCTACCATCGAGCTGCGCCCGTCCGAGGCGATGCTCGGCTTCGTCCAGTATCCTTCGCCCGTCCGTCCCCACGACCACGTGTTGCGGAACCACAGCGTCGGCAGCAGGTCGAGCCGCGCCGTCTCCGGCCCGCGGTTGGCGGCCGTGATGCGGATCAGGACGTCGTCGGGCGAGGCCTTCGCGTATTCCGCGGTGATGTCGAAGTAGCGATCGTCGTCGAAGACGCCGGTGTCCGCGAGCTCGAACTCGAGGTCGCCCTTTCCGCGGCGCCGGTTCTCATCGACGATCAGGGAATACGGGAATTCCCGCTGAGGATACTTGTAGAGCGCCTTCATGTAGCAGTGGGTGGGGGAGGAGTCGAGGTAGAAGTAACTCTCCTTGACGTCCTCGCCGTGGTTCCCCTCCGAACCGGTGAGCCCGAACAGGCGCTCCTTCAGGATCGGATCGCGTCCGTTCCAGAGAGCGAGAGCGAAACAGAGCCTCCCCTCGCGGTCGGAAATTCCGAGGAGACCGTCTTCCCCCCACCGGTACGTGCGGCTTCTGGAGTGCTCGTGGGGGAAGTAGTCCCACGCGGTCCCGTGCGGGGAGTAGTCCTCCCGCACCGTTCCCCACTGACGCTCGGCCAGATAGGGGCCCCACCGCTTCCAGTTCCGGCGGCGGAGCGCGTCTTCCTCGAGGCGGGTCCATACCGCGCGCCCGCCCGCGGCCGGCCGGTCGTTTCCGCTCGTCATGCGCTCCTCCCTCGGACGGCTCATTCGGGGGAAATCTCGCAATAGATCTTGATCGCGCCCTTCGCGTTGGACAGCGCCTGGAAGAGCTCTTCGTAGTTCTCAAGACCGCGCACCGGATGGGTCAGGAGCCGGGAGAGCCATCCGGGGTACTCCGCTTCCGCCTGCGCCATGTCGCGGATCCCGGACTCGAAGTACTCCCGGTTCGCGTTGACCGTTCCGACCATCACCTTGTTCCCGAGGACGAAATCGAGGTTGATCCTGTCCGCGGGAACGCTCACCTGGCGGTCGCCGCCGGTGACGCTCGAAAGCACGAGCACTCCGTTTTTTTCGAGCGCCTGCATGCTTTCGAACACGACGGGCGAGAATCCCGTCGCCTCGAAGATGATGTCCCAGGGGCCGGCCCTCCGGGCTTCTTCGAGGATCGGCGTCTCTTCCGTCGAGACGTACCGCGCTCCGATCGCCTCGAGGAGATCGGTGTTCAAATAATGGCGGCGTTGTTTGCCGAAGGTCGTGACTTCGATCCCCCGCAGCCGCAGGGCCAGCGAGGCGACGAGTCCGATCGTCCCTGCCCCCATGACCGCGGCGCGGCGCGGCCGCCAGACGCGGAGGCGGCGCTGAATCTCGTAGGCCTGAGCGATTCCCTTCTGAGCGACGGTGATCGGCTCGAGCAGCACCGCGACATCTTTCAGGCCCGCTGGAACTTTGACGATGTAGTCGGCGTCGTCGACGTAATGCTCCGTCAGAAAGCCGTGCCGCAGGTTGATGCCCCGCTCGTAGTAGACGTCGTCGGTCGTCATGTCCGAGGTACCGATCGCGTCGTAGAGGCTCGACCCGGGGCGGCGCACCGTCGCGACCACGTAGTCGCCCGGCGCAAGCGCGGTCACCTTTTCCCCCACGGCCTCGACGCGCCCGAAATTCTCGTGACCGAGGATCAGGAAGTCGTCGCCGGGAGGAGGCGCCCCGTACTCGCCCGCGTTGATCTCCTTATCGGTCCCGTCCACTCCGCAGCGGAGCACCCGCACAAGGACCCCGCGGCCTCCCGGAACGTCGCTGAGCGAGGGCTTCGGAGGCTCCGCTAGATGAGCGGAGCCCGCCTTCCCCGGAAAGACGGCGATCGCCTTCATGCAGGGACGAGGATCGCCGCGGACGCGGCCGCGAGCGATCGGGAGGGAAGCGAGAACTTCACGGGCCGGGTGGCGATGCCGCGGCAGGAGGGGCAGCGGTGGACCTCCGCGAAGATGCCCTGGAACTCGATGTCGTCGGCGTTGGGCCCGTCTCCCGCCCAGGAGAGGTCGAGCGGTTCGATCTGCGGAATCATCGCGACGCGGCACCGGGGGCAACGAAGGGTCTCTGACACGGTCGCTCCTTTCGTGTTTCCCCTTCGATGCCGCCCCGGGGCGGACGTTTCAGGGCCCCGGATCGCGGCACAGGAGCGACGCGGAGATGGCGGCGGTAGCGGCATCGTGGATCGGCGTGTCGACCCCGACGCCTCGCCCGTATCGCGAGATGGCCCCCGAGAGCACGTCGAGCTCGGTAGGGCCTCCGCGCTCGACGTCCAGAAGAAAACTCGGTTTCATCGCCGCAGGCAGGCCGGCCATCCTCTCCAGGACACGCTCTTCCTCGCCGGGAGGAAGGGCGACGCCTCGCGCGCGGGCCACCGCGGCGATCTCCGAGACCGCTCGCTCCAGGAGCCGCCGACCGAGCGGGGCGGCCCTCACCGGCCCGATCGATGCTCTCGCGAGGCCGCAGGCGGCCGCCATCGAGGCTAAGAACAGGAACTTCTTCCAGAGGTCGAGCGTGATGTCTTCGGACGCGCGCGCGTCGACCCCGCTGCGCGAGAACGCGGCGGCGATCGCGTCGGCTCGATCGGACCGGCCGCCCGCGCGCTCCCCGAGGACGACGGTCTTGAACGCGCTCCGCAGGGTGATCTCTCCCGGAGCGGTCCGCTCGACGCTGATCACGGCGAGGCCAGGCAGGATGGACTCGCCCGGAAGGCCTCGAGTGGTCAAAAACTCGAACGCCTCGACGCCGTTCAAGAGCGGCAGGATGACGGCGCCGCCGGCGGCGAATCTCCCCGCCGCATCCGCGACCTCCCCCAGCGAATAGCTCTTGACCGCGACGATCGCGAGGTCCGCGCCAGGAAGCTCATCGACGCGCTCGGCCGCGGGCACGCGCACGGTCCAGGTCCCGTCCGGCTCGACGATCCGCAGACCCGAAGCCTGGATTGCGTCGCGATGCGCTCCCCGCGCCAGGAAATGGACCTCGTGGCCCGCCCGGGCGAGGGTTGCGCCGAAGAAGCCTCCGATCCCTCCCGCGCCGATGACGGCGATTCTCATGCGCTGTCATACGTCCGTCCGGCGAATTCCGGTTCCGGCCGAGGTTTGGCGCGCGGCGCGGTCAGGCCCGGGCGTCGATGCCGGAGACGGCTCCGAAGAGCGGCTCGAGGAGAGTTCGAAGCGCCAGGCGCGCGCGGTGCAGCCGCAGCTTCACGGCGGCCGGCGTGAGATCGAGCGCGCGGGCGACCTCCTCCGTCGTCAGCTCCTCGATGTCCCGCAGGACGAGGACGATTCGGTACCGGGTGGGCAGCCGGTCGATGGCCGCCCGAACCCGCGTCCGTGTCTCGGCGCGCAGCGCGCCTGCTTCCGGCCCCGTGGCCCAGGTCCCCGCGGAGACGAGATGTCCCTGGCCGTCGAATTTCGGCAGCAGCTCCTCGATCGGCGTTTCGGGCCGGCGCCGCGCAGTGCGGAGCTTCATGAGGGCAGTGTTGATCAGGATCCGGTGCAGCCAGGTCGAGAGCGAGGACCCGCCCCGGAAACGGCCGAGAGAGCGAAAGGCCGACAGGAAGGCCTCCTGAAGCGCATCCCGCGCGTCCTCCTCACTCGGAAGAAGGTGCCGCGCGACCGCGAGCAACCGTCCGCTTTCCCGCCGGACGAGTGTCTCGAAAGCGCTGTCGTCGCCGGCATGGAGCCGGGCGATCAGGTCCGCCTCGGGCAAGGGAGGAAAGGAGGCCGTCCGCGGAAAAGCCGCGCCCGGGAGGTGTTCCGGTCGTATGACCCCCGCGTTCATCGGCCGCCTCCCGATAGAAGTTCGGCCAGAAACCCGGAACACGAGCGGATCCGGCATCCGCCCGCCTCGAGTTCTCGGACCGTTTCGAGGCCCTCGCGATCCGCGAAAGTGACCGCGGATAAGTCGAGCTCGAGCGGCCGCGCCCCGTTCGTCAGGTCGCCGGCGACGCGCCTCAGCTCCGCCGCCCACGGCCCCGCCACCTTACCCTCCAGCCTCAATGGGAATGTTCCCGTCATATTGCCCCCTCGCGTCATCTTCCGCATGTTTTGTTCTGGTCTCATCGCAACGCGGATGCCAGAACGCGAGGTTGCCAGGCGAGACTTAAGTGATGAAGGGATGTAAGTTACAGGTTTCTCATGAATTCCAAGACTTGAACCGCCACGGCATTTCGTGGACGCTACGACATTTCGTGGGTGGAGGGTCGCAGGATTCCGAGCTTGCTCATCCGACTACGGAGCGTGTTCGGATGCATCGCCAGAATCCGGGCGGCGCCGGAAGGACCTTCGACGACCCAGCGCGTCGATTTCAAAGTTTCCAGGATATGGCGCTTCTCGATGTCCTGGAGCGTGGACCCCGCCGAAGACGCCGATGACGTCCTGTGATCCTTGCCCAGGAGCTCGTCGCCGATCTCGAGGATCGGGGACGTCGAGAGGATCACCGCTCGCTCGATCACATTCTCGAGCTCGCGGATGTTCCCGGGCCATCCGTAGCCCGCGAGCTTCGTCAACGTCGCCTGACTGACGCGCTCGATCTTCTTGCCGACCCGGGCCGCGTATTTGTTCGCGAAGTAGCGGACGAGAAGTGGAATGTCTTCGGACCGTTCCCGCAGGGAGGGAAGCCGGATCGGAAACACGCTCAGCCGGTAATAGAGATCCGCGCGAAAAGCGCCATCGGAGACCGCCTGCTCGAGGTCGCGGTTCGTCGCGGCGATGACGCGCACGTCGACTGAGATCGCACGCATCCCGCCGACGCGCTCGATCTCGCGTTCCTGCAGGACGCGAAGAAGCTTGCTCTGCGCCTCGGGCGGAACGTCCCCGATCTCGTCTAAGAAGATTGTTCCGCCGTCGGCGAGCTCGAACCGCCCGATCCGGCGGGCGATGGCGCCGGTAAATGCGCCCTTCTCGTGGCCGAACAACTCGCTCTCGATCAACCCGCCGGGAAGCGCTGCGCAGTTCACCTTGATGATCGGCCGGTCTCGCCTCCGACTCATGTTGTGGATAGCGCGGGCGACCAATTCCTTCCCCGTTCCCGTTTCGCCGCCGATCAGGATGGTCGAATCGGTCGTGGCCACCGTCTCGACCTGTGCGAGCACCCGCTGGAGCGGGCGGCTCGTCCCGATGATCTCCTCGAAATTGTGCTGGGTCTTGATCTCTTCCTGGAGATACAGGTTCTCGTCCTCCAGCCGTTTCTTCAGGCTGGCGATTTCCTCGTACGACCGCATGTTCTCGACCGCCAGTCCGATCTGATTCGCCGCCTCGTGAAGGAACTCGGCGTCCACGTCCGAATACCGATTGGCGAGCGTGCTCGTGACGTCGAGGGTTCCGATGACTCGCCCGCGCGCCGTCAACGGTACGACGACAAGGGAACGGAGGCCGTCTTCGAGAAGCAGGTCCTCCGTCGGATACTCGCGCTCCGTCTGGAGATCGTTGCGGAGCAGGTAACGCCGCTCCCGGAAGACGAGGCCGACGTGGCTTCGGCCGGGATCCATCTCGAGGCCGACGGCGAAATACGGCGTGGACGGGAGCGAGGACTCGAGAAGAAAAAGGCGCAGAACGCTCTTCTCCGGATCGTGCAGGAAGATCGCGGTCCGATCGAAGGGCAGGACGCGCCGCAGAGCGCCGGCGATCGCATGGAAGAGATCCGTCTGCTTCAGGTTCGAGACGATGGCGTTGTTGATCTCGAGGAGCGATCGGTACCGCTCGGCCGCCGCGGCCACCCGGGCGCTCAACGCGGTGACCTCCTCTTCGGCCTGGCGGCGCCTGGCGACCTCCGCGCGCATCTCCTCGTAGAGCCTGGCGTTCTCGAGCCCGATCGCCGCCTGGGCCGCGATCACCTGGATCGTTTCGATGCGCTCGGGCGAAAAGGCCTCGGCGGCGAGATTGTTTTCGAGATAGAGAAGACCGGTGCGTCGCCCCTGGTGAACGATCGGCACGCACAGGATCGATCGAGGCCGTTCCCGCGCTACGTAGGGATCGTAAAGCCACCGCGGGTCGGATGCCGCGTCGCCGACCAGCACGTTCTCGCCCGTCCGGCGCACGAGGCGAACGATCGCGTGAGCGAGGTCGGGGCGGTCCTCCAGCCTCGAAAGGGTGGGGATCCTCGCGTCTTCGGAATCCGTCGATCCCTCCGCCGCCACGAAGAGGGAGTCGCCCTCCTCGCGAAGGAGGATGCCGCGTTCCGCTCCCGCGCTCTCGATGGCGATCTTGACGAGCTTCTTGACGAGCTTCTCGAGCTCGATCTCGCCAGAAATCGCGTGTGCGGCTTTCAGCGCTGTGAACGCGTCGATGGTCGCAGGGGCTCGTTGCGCCGGAGCGCGCACAGCGTCCGGGCGCGAGAGCAGGTCGCCGTGGCGCAATGCGAGAGCTTGAGCTTTCGCGGTCGCCCCCCACGCCGCCCACGAGGCGATCGACTGAGAAAAAAAGTGAGCGGCGAGCGGCATCCGGCCTCGGCGAAGCCAGAAGCGCCCGTAGAGCTCGGCGGCAAGCGCGCTCTCGCGGGGGCATTCCTGCCTGGCACCGGCCTCGAGCGCCGCCTCGAAACCGGCGATGGCCTCGTCGGTCCGTCCGCGCGCGCGAGCAATCTCGGCGGCCACGATCCGGTGTTGCGCTTCGAAGTTCTCCGGGCAGTTTTCGGCCCACCACGCCATGCGGCCCTTCCACCGATCGAGCCGCGCCTCCATCTCACTGCCGGGCTCGAGGCCGCCCTCGTCCAAGCGGGCGCACACGGAGAGCGCGTGGTAGAAAACACGCAGCTGGTCCCATATGGTGCCGGTGTAGTCGTCGATCACCCGGCGGGCTTTGAGCGCCGTGCCGGCGGCCGCTTCGTGCTCCTCGAAAGTCGAAAGGAGGGCCGTCTTCGAAACGAGGAAGAACATCTCGAAGAGGCTCTGACCCCGGTA
>JALYUA010000078.1 GCA_030854005.1 Acidobacteriota bacterium | reverse complement strand
GCTCAGGACCTGACGAAGATGCTCGTCTACACGAAAACGGACGAGTCGGACGTGGGGCACATCAAGCCCGGCAAGTCCGTTGCCTTCAAGGTGGACGCCTTCCCCAAGGAGACTTTCCAGGGCGTCGTCGACCAGGTTCGCATGAACCCCACGACCGTGCAGAACGTCGTCACCTACGACACGATCATCTCGTTTGAAAACCGTGACCTGAAGCTCTTTCCCGGCATGACGGCCTACGTCACGATCCCGGTGGCGACCGTCCGCAACGTGGTCAAGGTCCCGAACACCGCGTTACGGTACAAGCCGCCCCTGTCGCCGGAGGAGATCCGCGCCATCTACGAGCGCCATCAGATCTCCATGGACGACGCGCCTTCGAGACAACCCGAAGCGAGCGGTCCCGGTGGCCAGCAGACCGGGCCGCGAAAGGCCGCCGCCGAGGTCGCAGTCGTCTGGAGGCTGCAGGCGGACGGCACGATGGTCCCCGTCAAGGTGTCGCTCGGGGTGACCGATCATTCCTACACGGAGGTTGTCGCACTCCTCAAAGGCAGCCTCAAGGACGGGGACGATCTGGTCATCCGCTCGATCCTCCCGAAGGCTCAGGTCCCCGGCGGACTGCGCCGGTAACCGCGTTGCCTTTCGCGACCGGGCCGGACCTTCGATTTCGATGCGCGCCTTGATCGAGCCCGGTGATTCGCCGATCCCCGAACCCGTCATCCGGGTCGAGGACGTGCACAAGTACTACGACATGGGAGAGACGCGGGTTCACGCGCTGCGGGGAGTGACTGTCGATATCCCGCGCGGCGAGTTCGTCGCGATCATGGGCGCCAGCGGCGGCGGGAAATCTACGTTCATGAATATCCTGGGATGCCTCGACCGTCCCAGCCGGGGGCGGTATCTCCTCGAAGGCGTCGACGTTTCCACGCACGACAAGAAAGCGCTGGCGCTGATCAGAAACCAGCGAATCGGTTTCGTGTTCCAGGGCTTCAACCTCCTCGCGCGAACGACGGCGCTAGAGAACGCCGAGCTGCCGACTCTGTACACGAAGATCGACCAGTCCGAACGCCGGAAGCGCGCCCGCGAAGCGCTGGCCATGGTCGGCCTCGCGGACCGGGCGCGGCATTTTCCATCGCAGCTTTCCGGAGGACAGCAACAGCGCGTCGCCGTGGCAAGAGCGCTGGTGAACAGGCCGTCGATCCTCCTCGCCGACGAGCCCACGGGCAATCTCGACAGCCGCACGTCCGTGGAGATCCTCGAGATCTTCCAGAAATTGAACGACGACGGATTGACGATCGTCCTCGTCACCCACGAGCACGACATCGCGGAGTTCGCCAAACGGGTCCTGGTCTTCCGAGACGGCAGGATCCGGAAGGACGACCGCGTCGTGAACCGTCCGAGAGCCGCGGACGTCCTGAAGACGCTCCCGACCCTGGAGGACTAGAGGACTAGAGGAGGGGCCCGATCAGCTTCTCGCGAATACGCCGTCCTTTGCCATCTGACGGGAGACCGCGGCCGCGAGCTCCGAGTTGAAACTCCGATGCGCTGATAGTGCGATCGGCCACGAGGTACCGGGGGCGCCCGCGACATAGCGCCAGGCCACGAGGCCTGGCGCTCTCTTTCTGCGGATCCGGCGCGCCTGGCTCAGGGAAACGACGTCCTGAGAAATCACACCTAGGGGCAGCTGCCGAGGCGCTTCGCCTTGAAGTGCGAGAGGCGCTCGGGGCCGGCCCCGCTCTTCGTGCTCCGGTCTCCCTCGAACTCGTCACCGTGATAGGTGGCCGTCACACGCATCGTCATCTCGCCGCAGCTCATCCCGTACGACGCCGATGGCCCGTTCAGCCTGGACTCGATGATCTTGCAGGCCTGGCCGCCGTGCTTCTCGATGTACTCCCGGAAGGCCTTCTCGTCTCCGTTGACGCTCGCGGCCTCCTCAGCGTCGACGCAGCGTTTCGCGGTGGTCGTTTCGAGTTTGGGGCGCGTGGTCGTGATCTCCCACTGTCCGGCGCGAAGCCTCTCCGAGGCCGAAATCGGGGCGGCGGCGAAGGCGAGCGCCATCGCGACCGCGAGAAGGGCGGGGACCGTGATCGTTTTCATCTTTGGCCTTTCATTGGGAGGGGAGTCGCCGTTGCCGTACCGTGAAGAGATCCTCGGCTTCAGGTACGGGCGGCGCCCAGTTTCTCCAGAGCTTTCGAGGCCATAGCGCGCGCCATTTCCCGAGCCTTCGCCTCGTATCCGGTTCCCTGCGGCTTGCTCGACGCGTGGATGACGTCGATCGCGCCCTTCATCGGGTCGCGCTCGGCATTGCCCGCCTGAAGCGGATCGTTCTTTGCCATCGCGGTAAGATCCGCCGCCGCCTTCCTCTGCTCGTCTCCGCCCATGGGCGCGGCCATCATCCGGTTGTGCGCCTCCGCCTGCGCGACGATCGCGAGGTTCGGCGGCGTGATCGTCAGGACGACATCGGCGGAGCGCACGTACAGAAAGGACATCGCGCCGAAGAACGCCTCGTCCCCGAGACCCGCGACGGCCTCCGGCTTGCCACCGAGCATGTTGGTGGCGGTCCTCGCCCCCGCCATCGTCTGTTGCGCATCCGCGCTGCTGTGCCTCCGCTCCGCCTCGAGCGAGGCCTCCAGCATGGGATTGGCCGTCTTGTAGGTGACGTGCGATGCGCTGTTCGATTCGAGAGCCGTGACCGGCGCGCCGATGATCGCGGACACTTCCTCCTTCGTGAGGAGAGCCGGGGCGTCGATCTTGCCGGACGACCGCTTCGCCTCCCGGGCAGGCGCGGCGGACGACACGGCCGTCGAGCCGCTCGGCTCCTTACCACCGCAGGCCACCATCGCCAGGAGAAGACCGCACAGAACCGCGAAGAGGCTCGCGAGGCTCCTCGAGGCGTTCATCGGGACAGACCCGGCGGGTACGCCGTCTCGTGAGTACCGTCGGAAGCGCCGGAGCGGAGAGAGGCGATTACAGGAGGACATCAGAATCTCGCTTTCTGCCGGAAGCCAGCCGCGGGCACCCGCAAGATGTTAGAGGAGTCCGTCGAGAGGATTGGGGCGCAGCCAAGGTACCACCGGCCAGGGAATTCAGGAGCCCGCGGGCGCAGTGATGCTGCGTCTGCGACCAGATTCACGTCCTGAAAGCGGAGTCATTCATGACCTCCGGCACATGTTCCACGCGCCATCGCGTCGTAGCGTTGCCGCGGATGATCATTTCGATCCGAGGGAAAGGAGAAACGCCGTGCATTTCCGCGTGACCGGACTCTTTCTGGCGGCTTCGTTGATGACGCGGGTGGCTTTCGCGGCCGGACCGCCCGAGACGGTCCACGTCACGTATCACGTGCAGGAGGGCAGGCTCGACGAGTTTCTCTCGGCGTTGAAGCAGCATCATCCCGCCTGCCGGAAGCTGGGACTCGTGCTCGCCGAGCCCCACCTCATCCTTTCCGGCAAGGAAGACGGCGGAAAGCCCGTGGTCATTGAGATCCTGACCTGGAAAGACAGCGACGCCCCGGACAGCGTCCCCGGGCACCATCCCGAAGTCAGCAGGATCTGGGACCGTTTGAACGCGCTCACCGAAAAGCGCGGCGGCAAGCCGAAGATCGAGATCGACGAGATGGATGTGATCACGGGGGCGTCTCACCCGGCGCGCGGCACCGGAGCCGGAGCCGGGGTGCGAAGAGATCCCGCGAACTAGCCGGCAGGTCCCGGGCGCATCGGAGCCGCTCGAGGGCAGAACCGGGAAGAAGGAAGAGCGGCAATACGGCGCCAGGCCGATGACCCCGGAGGCCTGGCGCTTCTTCCGCCCGACCCGTCGCGCCTAGACCTGTGGCCGGGCTCCGCTCGAACGGATCGCGCTCGAGCGAACGCCCCCGCGCGCGAAGACGCCGTCGCTCAGCATCTGTTTCGAGACCGCGGCGGCAAGCTCCGAGACGAAATCGCCGATCCTCTGCGGATCCACCGTCCGGCTGTGCGCCGCCCAGATCAGCCGATCCTGCTCGAGCGAGTACACGAGCGTTTCCACCGAGACCACCCGATCGGCCGTGAGATACCCGGGCTCGTACACGCTCCCCCACCCCCAGCCCCAGTACCCGCCCCAGAAGTGACGATAACGGGGCCCGGCATAGAACCCGGGCTGGTAGGTGTATTGCGTCTCGCTGCCCGTCACCCGCATCACGACGGCCCCGGCGAATCCCTGCTGCTCGAAGACGGTCTTGGCGGCGTCCCGGTCGCGCACCTGCTCGCCCGAGAGCAGAGTGTAGGAAGGCACTCCGCGGGCGCCGCGAGCGGTGATCTCGCGAGCCAGCGCGTCCTCCGCCCGGCGGCGCACGTTCGGGTTGCGGCTGATGAAGACCGCCGCGACCTTCTGCCCGGTCAGACGGATGGGCTGGGCCTCCGGATCTTTCCACGTGGAATCGAATGTCGTCGTTGCGCACGCGATCGACACGGCGAGCACGACGAGGGTCAGAAACCGGGAAACGCGTTTCGTATCCATTCACAGCCTCTTTTTCTGCCTCTGCCTCATCCGGCGGGGGCCTGTTTCTGCGAAGCACGACCAGTGCCACCCGTTTCCATTCTGACGCGCAGCGGTCAGGAACGTCCCGGACGGATGACCTCGAGTTTTCGCGGAAGATGAAGAGATACTGTGGCGCGGTGGCTTCGATCCCGACGCGGTCTCTCGTCGCGTGGCGAGCGTTCATTCTGGCGGCTGCCGCGGCGATCTCCATTTCGTGCCGCCGCGAGCGTGCCGCGCCCGCGACCTTCGTGCCGCTCGCGGGCGCCACATCGGCTTACGGCGAGCTGATCGCGGTCGGCAACCACCCGACGCCGGACCAGTACGGGACCGGGGAACGGATTGGTCTGTTCCGCGTCGCCGATGGCACTGTGTGGGGCCTGCCCGTCGCTCTCGGAAAAGCGCGAGAGATTCTCGTCTGCGCCGCGCCGCAGACCGCGGGAGCGCCCGTCACCGATCACGTTCCCGCGGACACCGTGATCGTCGGCACGACGAACGAGCCGACAGGCTGGCGGGGAGGAACAGGGCGGCTCGAGATCGTCCTCCGCGATGCGGGAGGGGCGCTGCGCTGGCACACCGTGAAAGCTGCCGAAACGACGGGACCGTACTCTTGCTGGGCACCCGATATCCCCGGGCCCCGTCAGAAACTGCACTACTACCGTCTCGAACCGTCGAAGTCGGGAGGCGCCCGCCGGTTCTGACGCCGTCGCCGATTCCCCGACTCCGAGGGCAGAGGCGGGCGCGAAAAAACGAGGCATCGCGGCGCTCCGTAAGCCAGCCAAGGATGCCGACCACGACAGCGACGGCAGCCCTTCGCTTCGCGAGCTTCGCCGCCGGCGCGCTGGGAGCGTTGCCGCTCGTCGCGACGGCTCGGACCTTCGCCGAGACCCTCTACGGGATCCCGAACCTTCCCGGTGCGGAGCGGCTGATGTCGGACGTGAAGCAGGCCACCTACCTCGAGGCCGCGACGTTGCTGGCCGTGGTCCCGGCCGCCGCGCTCCTCTTCGGCCGTACCGTGCCGGCGGCGCTCGAAAGACGCGGAGTGACTTTCGAGCGGTCTCACCTTCCGTCGGTCGGGTTTGCGACCTCCCTGCTTTTCTGGCGGAGTGGACTCTCCCCCGGCGCGGCCGTCTGTCTCGGGCTGATCTTCTCCGCGGTCATCTTCGCCGGCCCCGTTGTCCGCGGCTCGCGGACGTCCCTCGCGGCGGGATTGCTCGCGCTCTTCCTCGGCGGAGTCGCCGTCTATTACAGGCCCGCTAACCGCCTGGATCTCTTCGAAGACGGCCAGATTCTGTTCGGCGCCTCGGCGCTCTCGAGTGGAGCGCGGCCCTATCTCGACGTCTATCCCATCCACGGCTGGGGAGCCGATGGCGGATGGATGGCGCTCTTTTCAGGCGGCCGGATCAGCCTGGAAAATTTCCGGATTCTGAGGGCCGTGGCGACCGCCCTGGCGCTCGTGAGTCTCGGAGCGGCCGCCTGGCTCTTCTTTGCGGACGGCGCGTGGGCGCTCGCGGGCCTCGTGGCGAGCCTCTGCTTCTGTCCGTTCCTGTCCGAACGTCACATGCCCACCCTTCTCGCGTTGGGACTCCTGATTTCCGCCGCGCGATCGACCGTGATCAGACCGTGGCTCTGGGCGGGCGTATTTTCCGCCCTGACCTTCTTCTCGACGCTCGACTTCGGAGTCATCTTCCTGATCGGCGGCGCTGCCGCTCCCATCGCGCTGAAGGTCCTCGCCGGCGACGCGTGGAAAAAAACCGCGGCCCGGATTATCGTGTTCGGTTTCGGCGTCCTGCTCGCCAGCGCGCCATTTCTGGCCCTGCTCGCGCGGCGCGGCGCGCTCGAAGAATTCTTCCGCGTGTCCTGTCTCGAGATTCCGTCCTCGATCACGCCGACCTGGGGGGTCCCCGCCGTCTCGCTGACAAATCTCTTCCGGGAAAGCTCGCTCGCCGAGACCCTGAGACATCCGGGGTCGGCGGAGACGCGGGCTCTTCTGACGCTTCTGCTGGTCCTGGCCTCCTCCGCATTCGTGCTCCTTCTCCGATCCCGGGAGCGGGCGGTCGAACCGGCGGATCGCGGCGCCACGGTCTGCCTGCTTCTGGCCGTGCTCGGGCTCCGCGGAGTCCTGGGCCGCGCCGACTCCGGCCACCGGATGATGTACGGCGTTCTCGCGGGGCTTCCCGCGGCCTGGCTCTTCTATCGGGTCTCGCGCCTTCGCGCGCCGCGGATTCGTCTCGCGGCCGCAGTGCTCACCGCCGGTGGATTGTGCCTGCTCCTCCGGCCGGACCGGGTCGTGACATGGCAGCTCCAGTCGCTCGCAAACTCGTCGGCGCTGCGGCACAGCGAGGAACGCGCCGCCGCCGTCGTTCCCGGGCACGAGCCGTCGTCGCGGTTGCCCCGGGAGCAGGTCGGAGACCTCGAGGCCCTGCGAACCGTCCTCGATGGCGGGATCCCCCCGGACCAGACGTTCTTCGATTTCGGCAACGAGCCGGGGCTTTATTTCCTCCTTCAGCGCAGGCCGCCGACGCGCTACAGCAGCGTCCCCTGCTACGAGACGGAGGAAAAGCAGCTCGAGGTCATCCAGGCGCTGGAACGTGAGCGGCCGCCGATCGCCATCGTCGCGAGCGGAACGAACGACGTCTTCGACGGCGTCTCGAACCGCGACCGGGCCCCGCTCGTGGCCCGGTATCTGGATGAGCACTACCAGACGATCGGCCGGGTGGGATCGCGCACTCTGGCGGTGCGGAGCGCGCCGGGAGGACGGACGAGGGCGTCTCCCACCGATACGGCTTCGCGCTGAGCCGGCTTCGCCGCTGCAGGGCTATAGGATCCGGCACGACAGGAGGTCGTCCGTGCGCTTCTCGACTCTCCGGGACGCGGTTCTTCCGAGCCTTATCTTCTGTCCTGCCCGCCGAGCCTGCGACATCGCTCTTCTTGACGCTTTCACGGTCAAGGTCGTCGACGGCCGCCCGTTCAACGAGCACTCCTGGGTGTTCGCGGCGTCCCTGACCAACGTCCAGTTCACGCTCACCGTCACCGACATCTCGACCGGCCAGACGCGGACGTACCGAAACGGGGCCGGCCAGCAATCGACGATCGCGGACACCGCGGCGTTCTGAAGGCGGTCAAAGCCGCAGCAGCTCTCGAGGAGGCCGGATGACATACATGGTCGTCGAGCATTTTCGCGGCGAAGGCGCCGTCCCCGTTTACCGCCGGTTTCGCGACCGCGGCCGCCTGGCGCCCGAAGGCCTGCGCTATGTGGCGAGCTGGGTCTCCGCGGATCTGACGCGATGCTTTCAGGTCATGGAATGCGAGGAGCCGGGTCTGCTCGAAGCATGGACCGCGGAGTGGAACGATCTCGTCCGCTTCGAAATCATTCCTGTCATCTCCTCCGCGGAGGCCGC
>JALYUA010000318.1 GCA_030854005.1 Acidobacteriota bacterium | reverse complement strand
TGAAGGACCGCAAGACGGAGACGCTGCTCGCCGAGGCCGACGGTTACGAGATCTCGGCCGACGGCAAGAAGATCCTCTACCGCGTCAAGGAGACCTGGGCCATCGCGGCGTCGTCGGTGAAGAAGATCGACGTCGCCGAGGGAAAGGTCAAGATGGACGCGCTCGAGGCGCGGATCGACCCGCGTGCGGAGTGGCCGCAGATCTTTCAGGAGGCGTGGAGGATCAACCGCGACTATTTCTACGACCCGAAGATGCACGGGGTCGACTGGAAGGCGATGCGGGAGAAGTACGCGGCCTTTCTTCCGCACGTCGTCGTACGCGACGACTTGAACCGCGTCATCCAGTGGATGTGCAGCGAGCTGTCCGTCGGCCACCACCGGGGCGGAGGCGGCGATCATTTTGCGGAACCGACCGCCGTGCCCGGAGGCCTCCTCGGCGCCGACTACGCGGTCGAGAACGGGCGCTACCGCTTCAAGAAAGTCTACGGAGGGCTGAACTGGAACCCCGAGCTCCGGTCGCCTCTGACCGAGCCCGGCATCAACGTGCGGGCGGGCGAGTACCTGCTCGCGGTGGGCGGGCGCAACGTCGCCCCGCCGGCGAACCTCTACAGCTTCTTCGAGAACACGTCCGGAAAGCTGACCGAGATCACCATCGGACCGGCGCCCGACGGCTCGGGGGCGCGGACGGTCACGGTCGTGCCGGTCGCGACCGAGGCCGCGCTGCGCAACCGCGACTGGGTCGAGGGCAACATGCGCAAGGTCGACGCGGCGACCGGGGGACGCGTCGCCTACATCTACGTGCCGAACACGGGCAGCCTCGGTCACACCTACTTCAAGCGGTACTTCTTCCCCCAGGCGTACAAGGACGCGGTGATCCTGGATGAGCGGTACAACGGAGGCGGCAGCGTCGCGGACTACTACGTGGACCTCCTCCAGAAGCCGCTCATTGCGTACTGGGCCATGCGGTACGGCGCCGACATGAAGACGCCGAGCGCGTCGATCCAGGGCCCGAAGGCGATGATCATCGACGAGAACGCGGGCTCCGGCGGCGACCTGCTGCCCTGGATGTGGCGGAAATTCGGGGTCGGGACCCTGATCGGCCAGCGGACGTGGGGAGGGCTGGTCGGCATCCTGGGATTCCCGGTGCTGATGGACGGCGGCACGATCACGGCGCCGAACCTCGCCATCTGGGACGCGGAGAAGGGGTGGATCGTCGAGAACGAAGGCGTCGCGCCGGACATCGAAGTCGAACAGACGCCGGCCGACGTGATCGCGGGCCGGGACCCTCAGCTCGAGAAGGCGATCTCGGTGGTGATGGACGAGCTCAAAAAGCATCCCGCGGCGGCGCCGGTCCGGCCGCCCTATCCGAACAAGACGCGGGCGGGAGTCTGAAGGTGCCGGGCCCTGAGGAAGATGCGCTCGCGGCCTATCTGCCGGATGCGCTCCGGCGGCTGCGCGGGCACAAGAAGCTCGTCGAGAGGGCCCTCGAGCAGGTCTCCGACGCTGACTTCTTCCGGACGATCGACCCCGAGTCGAACTCGATCGCGATCATCGTGAAGCATCTCTGCGGAAACATGCGCTCCCGGTTCACCGACTTCCTGACGACGGACGGCGACAAGCCCGACCGGCAGCGAGACCGCGAGTTTCTGACGGAAGGGGAGACTCGAGAAGCGTTGATGGCCCGGTGGGAGTCCGCGTGGGCGCTGGCCTTCTCGGCGATCGAGCCCCTGACCGCCGCGGATCTGGGGCGGACCGTCCGCATCAACTCGGAGCCCCATACGGTCATGACGGCGATCACACGGCACGTCGCCCATTTCGCGTACCACGCCGGGCAGCTCGTCTTCCTGGCGAAGCATTTCGCGGGAGCGGGCTGGCGCTCCGTTTCGATTCCCCGCGGGGAGTCGGAGGCGTGGAACGAGTCGATGCGGCGAAAGCACGGGCAGCCGGCCTGAGAGCGGTCGCCGAGCGGCTCGCGTTCTTCCTCGGTTTCGTGGCGGGCGGGATCTGGTTTTTTCTCTGCTCGGCAACCGGGCTGGTCGCCCTCCTCGTCACTCACGGAAGCCGCAACAACGTCTTTCTGTTCGCCCGCTTCTTCTGCGGCGGGGTCGTGCGGCTGATGGGATGGAAGATCGACGTCGACGCGGCAAGACTGTCCGCTTCGCGGCCTTGCGTGTTCGTCTCCAACCACCAGAGCATCATGGACCTGCTGGTGTACGGGGCCATCGTCCCGCGACGAACGGTCGCGGTCGGAAAACGCGAGATCTCGAAGATTCCGCTCTTCGGCTGGTTCTTCCGCGCCTCCGGAAACCTCGTCATCGAGCGCGGCAACTCGGAAGCGGCCCGGCAGATGCTGGCCGCCGCCGCCCGGCGGCTGAAAGAGGAGGGGCTCTCCGTCTGGTTCATGCCCGAGGGAACCCGGAACGCCGGCCGGGAGCTGCTGCCGTTCAAGACCGGCGCGTTTCGTCTCGCGGCGGCCGCGGGAGTGCCGGTCGTTCCGGTCGTCGCGGCTCCCCTCGATGCGATCGTCGATACGGCCCGCTTCCGGTCCCGGCCCGGCCGGCTCCCGATCCGCGTCCTCGATCCGATCAGCGTCGGCAGCGAAGAGGACGCGATCGCCGCCGCCGCGGCCGAGACCCGCGATCGGATGCAGCGTGGGCTGGACGCGTTAATCCAGGAGGCGTCGGGTCGCTGAGCCTGATGTTTACCGCTCCCGAAGAGCGTGCATCGGGTCCGCGCCGGTCGCGCGCCGGGCCGGGAAGAAGCAGGCCGCCGCGGCCACCCCGAGCAGAACCAGCGCCACCGACGCGAACGTCACCGGGTCGGTCGGGCGGACCCCGAAGAGCAACCCGGACAGAAGGCGCGCGAAGAGGAGGGCGACAGCGAGCCCGAGCCCGAGGCCGACGCCGACGAGCGACATCCCCTGGCTCAACACCATTCGCAGCACCGACCCCGGCGCCGCGCCGAGGGCCATCCGGATCCCGAACTCCTGGAACCGCTGGCTGACGGAGAAGGCGAGCACGCCCGTGATTCCGGTCGCCGTGATGACGAGCGCGAGCACCGCGAAGAGGGCGAGCAGCAGCGCCGTCAGGCGCGGAGACGCGAGGCTGTTGCTGCGGACCTGCTCGAGCGTGCGGAAGTGGTCGACCGGCTGGTCCGGATCCATTCCGTGGACCGTGTCTCTCGCCAGCTTTTCCATGCTCATCGGGTTGGCGACCGTTCGGATGAGGAACGTCGACGAAAGCGTCGGATACTGGAGAAGCGAGAGATAGATCTGATCGGACGGCGCGGCCGCGAGGCCGTACTGGCGGACGTCTCCGACGACGCCCACGATCGTCACCCAGGTCTTCTTCTGGTCGAACGAGAAGCGGCGGCCGAGAGGGTCCTCGCGGGGCCAGTAGTGTCGCGCCATCGTCTGGTTCACCAGCGCGACCAGGGGACGGTCGACGCGGTCGGCGGGAGAGAAGGTGCGCCCCCGCATGACGGGAATCTGGATGGTGCGGAAGTAGTCCGAGCTGACCTGCTGGAAGTCGGCCTGCGGCCGGAGGTCCGCCTCGGCGGCCGGCTGCCCTTCGATCTCGAACTGTCCGTTCCCGTTGCCGGGTCCGCCTTCATTCAACGGAAAGGTCCCGGAGGTCGCGGCGGAGACGACGCCCTGCTCCGTCTGAATGCGTCGCAGGAGCTGTTCGTGAAACGCGAGCCGCTTGTCGCGCGTGTCGTACTTCGAGAAGTTCAGATCGGCCCGCATCGTCAGCACCTTCTCCGTCTGGAAACCGGGATCGACCTGCTGAAGGTTCCAGAGCGTGCGAACCATCAGGCCCGCTCCGATCAGGAGGACGAAGGAGATCGCGACCTGCGAGACGATCAGGAGGTTGCGCACACGATGACGGCCGCCGCCCGCGCTGGCGCGCTCTCCTCCCTCGTGCAGGGACGTCACGAGGTCCCCCCGGCGGGACACCGCGGGGATGAGACCGAGCGCGATTCCGGTGCCGAGGGACACGGCCAGCGTGAAGATCAGGACCGGTCCGTCGATCCGGATCTCGGTCGCTCGCGGCGTGAAGCGGGTCGCGAAGGCGACGAGGAGGTGGAGCCCGGCGCGCGCGAGAACCAACCCGAGCAATCCGCCGACGAGGCCGAGGACCGTCGTTTCGGTCAGGAGCTGGCGGGCGAGGCGCCGGCGGTCGGCGCCGAGCGCGGACCGGAGCGCCATCTCGCGCTCACGGCGGATCAGCCGCGCCAGCGAGAGATTGGCGACGTTGGCGCAGGCGAGGAGCAGCACGAGACCGACGGTGCCGAGCAGGATCAGGAAAGTGGGCCTGGCCTGCCGCGTCATCTCGTCGCGAAGCGACAGGGGCGCAACCGTGAACCCCGCCTGCGGATAGGCGTCGGGGTACGTGTTCTTGAGGCGCCCGGCGACCGTGGTCAGGTCGCTCTTCGCCGCGGCGAGAGAGACTCCGGGCTTCATGCGGCCGAACACCTGGAGCATCCGCGCCCGGCGGTTCGATTCCGTCGTCGGGCGGGAACGGAACGGGCAGGCCGATACGGCCATGTAGATGTCGTTCTCCTGCGGATAGCCGGGGATCGGGGGGAGGACCCCGACGACGGTGTGAGACTTGTCGTTCATCTCGAAGACGCGGCCGACCACCCTGGGGTCGCCGCCGAACGCGCGCATCCAGTAGGCGTACGAGAGCACCAGAACGGGCTCCGCGCCGTGTGCGTCCTCGCCCTTGCGGAACGTGCGGCCCAGGAGCGGGCGGACGCCGAGCGTGTCGAAGAAGTCGGCCGAGACGACGCCCGTCTGGACGCGCTCCGGCTCCTTGCGGCCAAGGAGCACGAACCACATCGAGTGGTATTCGACGAGGCTGTCGAAGCTGCGCGTCTGGGTCTTGTAGTCCGCGAACTCGAGCGGGGAGAAGCCCGCGTCCTCGACGTGGGCGGCGGGCGCGTCCATCCGCAAACGGACGAGCCTCTCGCCGCCTCCGTACGGGAGGGACTGCAGAAGGACGCCGTTGACGACCGAGAAGATCGCGGTATTCGCGCCGATCCCGAGCGCCAGCGTCATGACCGCCGCGACGGAGAACGCCGGGTTCTTCCAAAGCGCGCGCAGTCCGTACTTCAGGTCCTGCACGACCGTCTCGAGGAAACGGAGGACGCTCTGATCTCGGACCTCGTCCTTGAACTTCTCGACCCCCCCGAAGCTCTTGAGCGCCTCCCGGCGCGCCTCCTCGGGAGAGAGGCCTCTCGCGACGTTTTTCTCGATCTCCATTTCGAGGTGGAAGCGCATCTCGTCGTCGAGCTCGCGTTCCGCCTTCTTCTTCGAGAAGAGGTTTCGGATCCCCGGCGCGATTTTCTCGTTCATGGCGTTTCCTTTACGCTTTACGTTGGTTTCCGGCGGGACTTACGCGGTCTGGAGCACGCGGGCGACCGCCGAGGAGAAGCGCTCCCAGCTCTCGGTCTCGGTGTCGAGCTGTCGGCGGCCGGCGCGGGTCAGCTCGTAGAACTTCGCCTTCCGGTTGTTCTCGGAAACGCCCCACTCCGACTTGATCCAGCCCTGGTTTTCCAGCCGGTAGAGTGCCGGATAGAGGGAGCCCTGATTGACACGCAGGACGTCTTCCGAGACCTGCTGGATCCGCTGCGAGATCCCCCACCCGTGCATCGGAGCGGCGGACAGGGTCTTTAAGATCAGGACGTCCAGGGTGCCCTGGAGAAGGTCGCTCTTGGGATCGGCCACGGAGTCTCCTTTTTGATGTTCGACCGGAGTCTTGACCCGCTCCTGTCGAATGTCAAGAGGAAGTACGGGAGGCGAGCCCGAAGGTTTTGGATAGGCGCGCCGACGAAGGGCGAAGGGCGCGAGGAAGGAGACGGCGGCGCGTCTTTCCTATACTTTTGCGTTCGATGAAAATCTGGATTCGGACTGGTCTGGCGCTCCTGGGGCTCGGCCTGGCGCTCGCGAGGCCCCTGGCCGCCAAGACGCCGGCGCTCGCCCGGCCTGCGAAATACGTCACGGATCTCGCGGGGGTCTTCCCGCCGGAACGGGCCGCGGCGTTGAACGAGAAGCTCGCGGGCTTCGAGCGGACGACTTCGACCCAGGTCCTGGTCTACACCGCGCCGCGCGTGCC
>JALYUA010000207.1 GCA_030854005.1 Acidobacteriota bacterium | reverse complement strand
GGTCCCAGTCGAGAAGTGCCGCGCTTCTTTGCGCCTGCGCGCCGAGCGATGCTCGCCTCCCCGGATTCTCGACGAGGCTCCGGACGTGCGCGACGAGCTGTTGCGAGTCGCGCGGGTCGAAGAGCAGCGCGGACCCGCCGAGCCGTTCCGCCGCTCCCGTGCTGTCCGACAGGATGGACGGAGTTCCGGCCGCCGCCGCCTCGACCGCCGGAAGCCCGAAGCCCTCGTCCAGGGAGGGGAGAACGAGCGCGAGCGCGCCCGCGTACAGGTCGCGCAGGGCGGCGTCGTCGGGGTCCGAGACGCTTTCCACGCGGGCGGCAAGTCCGGAGGCCGCGACCAGCGCGGCGACATCCTGCGCGTGGAAGACGTCCGTCTCGAACGGTCCGGCGAGCAGAAGATCGACTTCGGGGACCCTCTTCAATGCCTCGACGACGACGGA
This sequence comes from Acidobacteriota bacterium, assembly GCA_030854005.1. Lineage (GTDB taxonomy): Bacteria > Acidobacteriota > Thermoanaerobaculia > UBA5066 > Gp7-AA6 > JALYUA01. Next base: position 15,938 of record JALYUA010000207.1, on the reverse strand, counting down.
GATGTTCTTGTGAGGCGAGAGACCTCCCACGAAGAGGAGATAGGGGCGCGGGCGCTTCGGGCCGGGTCGCGCGGGCTCGAAGAAAATCGGATCGGCGGCCTCGGGAATGACCCGGATCCGCTCGGGCTCGATCCCATAGACCTCGGCGATTCCGCGCCGCGAGTGCTCGGAGACGGTCAGGACCCGGCGCGCCCTTCGGAGGCCGATCTTCGTTTTCCAGCGCCACCGGCGCGCGGCGGCGGACGATTCGAACACCAGCTCGGGGTGGCGTTCCGCCGTCACGTCGTGGAGCACGAGAAACTCCGGCGTGCCGCGGGCCGGGACGTAAGTGAGGGGCGACGGAAACAGGATCGCGTCGAACCGGCAACGCGACAGGCCGCGGCTCATCCGGAACATCTCGGCCAGAGAGCGGTGGTGCTCGCTCGAAGCCCCGGCGCTCGCGGCATGGCCGGTGGCGATCACGACCCGCGGAAGCGACCCGCTCGCCGCGCCCGCGCTTTCCGTCACCTCGTCGAGCGCGAGAATCCACTCGTGGCGGCCCCGGCGCGCCAGGGCGGAGGAGAGGCCGCGCAGAAAGCGTCCGTAACCCCGCGGATTGCGCCACGCTCCCGCCTCTATCCCGAACCGCACCGTCTAGACCACCTTCAGGGTCGATCCGCCTTCGCCGAGGACGTAGCCGGCGGCGTCGCCCGCGGCGCGCACGGCGAGAAAGGCCACGATCCAGGGAAGGCTCTGCGGGAGCGCGGGACGGGTCTCCCGCCGGCGGGCGACGCTTCGGACGATCCGCCAGGCCCGGAGCGGCAAGAGGAGAGGCGCAGCGGCCGCCGAGACGATTCTCCGGGGCCATGACAATCCCTTCGCGCGCATTCCCGCGTAGGAACGCGAGATGTGCCAGCGCTGCGAGACGAAGTGGGAGACCGAGAAAGGCTTCGCGTGCACCGCTTCGGCTCCGGCGACGCATCGGGCGAGCAGCCCGCGGCGTGCGAAGGCGGTCGGGACGAACGTCTCCCATCCGCCGCTGAAGAACGCGTCTCCGCACGCCTCGATCGCGGCGCGCTTGTAGGAGACGTTGTTTCCCGGCGGACCCGGGGCGCTCTCCTCCGCGACGGGCGTCATGTGCTCACTGTATTCGGTGAAAAAAGCCGCCCAGTCGACCGCGGAAAAACAGCCGTTGGTCACGGAACCCCAGACCGCCGCGGCGCCGCCGGCGTGGCCAAGCAGGATCGCCTCCTGCCACGTCCGCGCGACCTCCATGTGGTCCTCGAGGATGGCGACGATCGGGCCGCGCGCGGCCCGGATCCCCGCCGCCCGCATCCGCGGAATGGTGAGCCCCGAGCCGGGGACGATCCGGACCTCCGGAAATTGCCGGCGTAGAGCGTCCGAGTCCGCCGGCGGAAGCCGATCGACGGCGACGATCTCGAGGGCTTCCGGTCGCGGCTGTTTCGCGAGCGCGGCCAGCGTGCGGCGCAGGAGGGCAAGCGAGTTCACCGCGGGAATCACCACCGAGATCTCGGGCGTCGGATGGGGCATGTTTTCGTTCATCCGCGTCCGGCGCTCGCGGAAACGGCATCCGTCCCCCGGGACCGGCAACCGCCGACGGCTTCGCCGAGAGCCCACGCGGCCAGAAACGGGAGGAGGAAAGGGAGCGACGCGAGCAGCGGACGGAACAGGCGGCGGGAGGCGGCCCGCCGCGCGATTCGGGTCAGGAGGACGAGCGGGACGAGAGGCGCGCCCAGGACCCGAGCGGCCGTCGTGAATCGCGAGGCCGTTTTCCGCCGGGCCTGTCCGCTCCGAATCCCGTGGACGAACCGGTTGCGGCAAAAGCCGGCGAATCCCGCAGAGCGGCCGTGGCACACGACGATCTCGGGCGTCAGGATCAAACGGGCTCCGCTGTCGACCAGCGCCGCGTCGACCTCCGTCTCCCAGAATCCTCCGGCCCAGAGGGGCCGCCAGCGTTCGATGGACTCGCGCCGGTAGGCGGCGTTGTCCCCCGGCAGCGTCGAGACGGGAGCAGTCGAAAAAGGGAGCAGATAGGCGGAGTATCGGCACAGGTGCACGGCCCAGTCCAGAGCCGTCAGGTCCGAGCCGGGCTCGATCGCGCCTCCGACGCCCGCGATGCCGTCCGTCATCGCGTCGCGGACCGCCGCCGCCCATCCGGGGACCGGCGCCATCGACGCCAGGGTCAGCGCGACGATCTCGCCGCGCGCCCGGCCGATCCCGCGCGCCCACAACTGCGGCGCCAGCGTCGAGTCTCCGGAGGCCTGTTCGACGAGAAGCTCGTCCCCGCGGCCCGGGTCGAGTTCGGAGCGGAACGCGTCGAGATGACGCGGGTGCGCTTCCATTCCCCGGGGCTGTGCAACGACCAGCGAGATCGAGACCCGAGTCACGCGAGGTGCTCCTTCCGTGGCGCGAGAGGACCGGATTCTTCCGCCAGCGTAAGGGAGAATACGAGAGCGGACCGGAACCACAAACGTCGGCTGGAAGGGGGCCTTCGGGAGAGCCATGTCGAACGAAGCGGCGCGGGGAACGCGCGTCCGGCCGGTCGCGGTCCGGGGGCTGCGATGAAGAGCCTCCGGATCTGTCTCGTGACGACGTTCTACCCGCCCGAGAGCTTCGGAGGCGACGCCGTGTTCGTCGAACGGCTGGCCCATGCGCTCGCGCGCGAGGGACACCGTGTCGACGTGCTCCACGACTCGGACGCGTTCGAAGCCCTGTCTCCGAGGCGAGCGGCGGAGGCCCCTCGACTCGTTCCGAACCTGACCGTGCGCTCCCTCCGCGGCGGGGCGCTCGCGCGAGCGGACCTTCTCGCGAGCCATCAACTGGGCCGGCCCGTCGGAAAAGCCGGGAAAATCCGGGACATGCTCTCTTCGGGAGGCTACGACGTCATCCACTTCCACAACGTGTCTCTGCTCGGCGCCCCGCGTCTGCTCCGGTACGGCTCGGCCGTCAAGATCTGCACGCTGCACGACTACTGGTTCGTCTGTCCGATGCACGTGCTCTGGCGATACGACCGGGAGCGGTGCACCCGGCGCACCTGCCTCTCCTGCACGGTCGCCGGACGGCGTCCGCCGCAGCTCTGGAGATACACGGGAGCCGTCCGCCGCGGCGCAGGCTCGGTGGACGCCTTTCTCGCGCCGAGCGAGATCTGCCGCGAGCTGCACGCGCGGAACGGGTTTCCCGCCCCGATCCGCCTGCTCCCGCATTTCGTTCCGGACTTCGGGAGCGCGGACCCCGGCGACACGGTGGCCGGGCCGGCTTCGAACCGCCCCTTCTTTCTCTACGCCGGACGGCTCGAGAGGCTGAAGGGCATCGAGGCCCTGGTCGAGTCCTTCCGGTCGTACGAAGGCGCCGACCTCGTGATCGCGGGGTCCGGCAGCCTGGAGGCGGGACTTCGCGCGGCGACGCGGAACCTCCCGCACGTGCGAATGATCGGCCGGGTCGGGGACGCGGAGCTGCGCGGGCTCTACCGCGAGGCCGTCGCCGCGATCGTTCCCTCTCTGGCCTACGAGACGTTCGGACTCTCCGCGGTCGAGGCGTTCGCCGCGGGAATCCCCGCCGTCGTCACGGCGGGCGGCGCACTCGAGGAGGTCGTCCGGTCTTCCGGCGGCGGCCTCGTGTACCGCTCGCATGCCGAGCTTCTCGAGAGTCTGGCCGCGCTTCAGTCTCGGCCGGATCTTCGCCGCGGTCTCGCGGAAAGCGCCCGTCGAAGCTACCGCGAGAGGTTCACGGAAGCCGCGCACCTCGAGGCCTACTATCAGTTGATCGGCGAGCTCCAGTTCCAGGCGAGCCGCCAGCCCGCATGAACGGCCGCTGGCGCGTTCCGGTGCTGACGTACCACGCGGTGGGGGAGGGCCCTCGCCCGCTCTTCACGCCGGCGCGCCTCTTCGAGGCCCATCTCACGGCTCTCGAGAACGCGGGCCTCCGGACCATTTCCCTTTCGGCCGTCGTCGACGCCCTCGCCGGCGGCGAGGCCGCGCCGGAGAGGTCGGTCGCCGTGACTTTCGACGACGGCTACCGCTCGTTCGCCGAGGAAGCGTGGCCGAGGCTCCGGGCGCATGGATTCGGGGCAACGGTCTTTCTCGTGTCGGATCACGGCGGCGGCGACAATCTCTGGCCGACTCAGAAGCCCGGCGTCCCGCGAAGCGCTCTCCTCGACTGGGACCAGGCCGGGCGGCTCGCCTCGGAAGGCGTGGAGCTCGGCGCGCACGGCCGGACGCACGCTCCTTTGCCTCTTCTTTCGGAAGCGGAGGCGGAGGCGGAGGTGGCGGGAAGCCGCGCGGACATCGAGTCCCGGACGGGCCGGCGCGTCCGCCTGTTCGCCTACCCGTACGGCGCGTCGAGCCCGGGGACCGAGGCCATCGTGCGCCGCCACTTCGACGGTGCGGTCTCCGTCCGGCTCGGGCTCGCGGGTCCGTCGAGCGATCCCTTCCAGATCCCGCGGATCGACGCGCACTACCTCTCGCCCGCGTCGATCGCCTGGCTCCGGCGAGATGTCTTTCAGGCATATCTCTCGGCGCGGCAGGTCCTCCGCGACGCGCGCCGCCGGTTTTCCTCCGACTGGTCTCTCCCGGAAGATGCGTCGCCGGCCTCCGATGAGTGATCCGGTCCCGGGGGTCGCCCCTCTCGTTTCCGTCATCGTTCCGGCCCGGCAGGCGGCGCACACTCTTCCCGCCTGCCTGACCGCGATCCTCGCGTCCGAAGGCCCGGCCGCAGAGCTGGTCGTCGTCGTGGACGGCCCGTCTTCCGATGGGACCGCGGAAGTCGCCGAGGCGCACGGCGCGCGCGTGATCCTGCTTCCCGAGCGGCTCGGGCCGGCGGGGGCGCGCAACGCGGGGGCGGCGGCGTGCGGAGGAGACATCCTGGTCTTCGTCGACGCCGACGTCGCGGTTCGGCCCGATGCCATCGAGCTCCTCGTCCGGAGCTTCGACGACCCGCCGGTGGCCGCCGTGTTCGGCTCGTACGATCGCGAGCCTTCCCGGCTGACGGTCGCGTCGCAGTACAAGAATCTGCTGCACCACTTCGTCCACCAGGCCGGCCGCGAGCGCGCCAACACGTTCTGGTCGGGTCTCGGAGCCGTTCGCCGCGAGGCCTTCGACGGAATCGGCGGATTCGACAGCGCTCGCTACCGGCGGCCGAGCATCGAGGACATCGACCTCGGCCACCGGCTGAGGGAGGCCGGGCGGGAGATCCGGCTGGTCAAGTCGGCCCAGGGAAGCCACTTGAAGCTCTGGACCGCTTTCGGGATCTTTCGAACGGACCTGTTCGACCGCGCCTTGCCGTGGACGGAACTGATCCTCCGGGCGGGACGGATGCCGACGGACCTGAACCTCGCTCCCCGGCACCGCGTGGGCGTCGCGGCGACCGGCGTTCTCATCGCGTCGCTCTTCGGCACGGCGGTCAATGCGAGGTTCATCTATGTCGCCCTGGCGGCCCTCCTGGTGGCCGTGGCGGCGGGGGCAGACGTCTTCCGATTCTTCGTCCGCGAGCGCGGCATCGTGTTCGCGATCCTGTCGGTGCCGCTCCACCTCTCCTATTACGCGGCGTCGGGGCTCGGCTTCGCCATGGGCCTCTTCCGGCACGCGGCCGGGCCGATACCGGTCCGCGGCTTTCTGGAGACGCGCCGCATCTTCACGAACACATCGGTGCTCGCGATCGGCGAAGTGGCCGCCCGCGGGTTTTCCTTTCTCGCGACGGTCCACGTGGCGCGGGTGCTCGGCGCCGCGGGCTTCGGCCGCATCGAGCTCGCGTCCGCGCTGGCGCTCTACGTCGGGGTTCTCTCGACGTTCGGGCTCGACATCGTCGGCACCATGCGGGTCGCCGTGGACCCCGACCGCGCCCGGGTTCTGGCCCGGACGATCACGTCCCTGAGAGTGGCGCTCTGCTGCGTGATGACGGCGGCTCTGCTTTCGCTCACGTGGGTCGTGCCGCGTTTCGCGGGCATCCGGATGCTGCTGCTGCTGACGACGCTTCCGATCTTCGCGGAATCGCTCTCCCTCGCGTGGCTCTTCCAGGGGCTCGAGAGGATGAAGAGGATCGCCGCGGTCGGCATCCTCGGCCAGGCCGCGTATGCCGCCGGCGTGTTCCTGCTCGTGAAGCGGCCCGACGACATCCTTCGCGTCCCGGTCGTCTCGGGGTTCGGCGCCGCCGTCGCGGCGGGAGCGCTGGGCATCGTCGCGTGGCGGGCTCTGCGCCGTTTGCCCGGCGAAAGCGCGCCGGGGCTCACGCGGTCGCTCCTGGTCGAGGCGGCGCCGCTCGCGGCCATCACGGCGGCGGGAATCGTCAACTACAACGCCGATGTCATCCTCCTTGGCGTCCTGGGCGACGACAGGCACGTCGGGATCTACCGTGCCGCGGGCAGGATCGCCGGCGTCGTCCAGATGCTCGGCGCGGCGTTTTCGACGGCGGTGTTTCCGAGCCTGGCGCGGGAATCGCGGGTCAAGGAGAACCTGCGTTCCGCTCTCGACTGGGCGATCCGAACGAGCGCGATGGCGTGGGTCGTCGGGGCCGCCGTGTTGATCGCCGCAGCGCCCGTGCTCCTGCGATGGACCTTCGGCGTGTCTTACGAAGAAGCGACCCGCACCCTGCGCCTGCTCTTTCTCGCGGCGGCCGTCGTCGGGGTGCGGGCCCAGTACCGCAGCGCCCTCGTCGTCCTGCGCCAGACCCGTCGCAATCTGCCGCCGACGCTCTGGGCCGCCGGCACGAGCGTCGGGCTGAACCTGCTGCTGATCCCGAGGTTCGGCCTGCTCGGGATGGCGCTCGCGACGATCTTCTCGGAGACGCTGATGCTCGTGCTGATGCGGCGCGAAGTCGCGCTCGCGCTCCGGAACGCGCCTTCGTGAAGGAAGAGCGGGTCTCCGCCTCCCCCGCCGGGCTGGTTCTTCAGTGCCCGCTGTGCGCGGGAGAGATCGCCCTGACGGCGGAGCGCTGCGATTGCCGCGGATGCGGCGCGTCCTTCCCGATGCTGCTCGGGATTCCGGACCTCCGGGTCCCGGCGCGGACGTGGATCTCCTACGAGGACGACCGGGAGCTCGCCCGCCGGCTCGCCGCCCGGTACGATTCGTCCGGCTTCGCGGACCTTGTGGCCGAGATCTGGAGAGAGCGGCCGAACGCGGATCCGGCGCTGGTGGCCCGCCGGATCCAGGAAATCCTGCGCGCGACCGGCGAGCATCGCGAGGAATTGAGCGCCTCGGGATGGATCGGCGCCCGACTCGAGAGCTCCGGCCTCCGCGCGGTCCTCGACGTCGGATGCGGGACCGGCGCGTTTCTCGAAGCGGCGCTGTCCACGTTTCCGGTCGCCGCCGGGGTCGACGTCTCGCTCGCCTGGCTGGTCACGGCGCGCAAGCGTCTCGACGAACGCGGCATCGCCGCTCTCCTGTTCTGCGCGTGCGTCGAACGCCTGCCCTTCCGGAGCGGCGGCTTCGACCTGACGGCCTGCTTCGATCTGCTCGAACACGTTCACGACAGAGCGGAGGTCGCCGGCGAGCTCGCGCGAGTCACGCGATCGGGCGGGCTCCTGGTCGCGACGACCCCGAACCGCTTCAGCCTTTCCGCCGAGCCGCACGTCGGCGTCTGGGGCGTCGGGCTACTGCCGCGCCGGTGGATGCCCGCGTACGTGCGCTGGCGCCGGGGGCTGGACTTCCGGCACGTGTCTCCGCTGTCGCTGTCGGACGTGGCGAAAGTCTTCGCGGAGCGGTTCGATTGCGACGTGGAGGCGCCGCTGATCCCGAGGGCGAATCTCGCGGCGTTCTCTCCCGTGAAGAGGCTCTTCGCCCGGCTGTACAATCTTTTCCTCGGAGTCTCGCTGTTCCGGGCCGGGTTGAAGCCGGTCGCTCCCTTCTTTCACATCGTCGCGAGGAAGAGAGCCGGGGCAGGGGAGCCGGGAACCCCCGCTCGACGCTGACGACCCACCCGCGCGTCTCGAGGTGTCATGCTTTGGAAACCAGGATGCTGATAGAGCGACACGGAATTCTTCTCGCCGGCGCGCTTTTTCTCTTCCTGGCCGGCGCCGGGGGCGGTCTCGCCCGGCCATCCGCTTCCTCTGCGGCCGAGCCGTCCTCGCCGGGAACTCCGCAGGACGACCCCGTCGAGCACGCCGCCGACCCGAGCCGGAACGTCTTCCAGTCCGACATGACGCTGATGACGGGAATGACGCCGCGCGATCCGATGGGCGGAATGGTCATGCCCGGCTGGCACCTCATGGACATGGGCGTGGCGCGCCTCTCCTACGACCGGCAGGGGGGCCCCTCCGGCAAGGCGGTGCTCGAATCCTCCAACTGGAACATGGTCCACGCGCAGCACGATCTGTGGGGCGGGCGCCTCTCTCTCATGATGATGAATTCCCTCGAGCCCGCCACGATGACGAGGCGCGGGAGCCCGCAACTTTTCCAGGAGGGAGAGACGCTGGACCGCCAGCCACTCATCGACGTCCAGCACCCCCACGACTTCTTCATGAACCTGTCGGCCACCTACCGCCGCCCGCTTGGGGACGCCGACGCCGCCGACGCGGGCTTCTGGGTCCAGTACGCGCCCGTCGGAGAGCCCGCGCTGGGACCTCCCGCGTTCATGCACCGCGCGTCGTCCGGTGAGAACCCGACCGCGCCGCTCGGCCATCACGGACAGGACTCGACGCACATCACGTTCGGCGTCGTGACGGCCGGGATCGGCTGGCGGTGGATCTCGCTCGAGGGCTCCGCCTTCCACGGCCGCGAGCCGGACGAAAATCGATGGGACTTCGAGACCGGGAAGCTCGATTCGGCGTCCGCCCGCGTGAAGCTGTCGCTCGGCCGCGCGTGGTCCGCTCAGGTCTCCCACGGGTCGGTTCACGATCCGGACCTGTTGTACCCGGGCGTCATCCACCGGACGACCGCGTCGATCCATTACGGCGCCGACGGCGACCGGCCCGCCGCGGTGAGCCTCATCTGGGGGCGCGATCAGGACGGCGGCCGCGGCGCTCCCTCGACCGCGCTCGGAATCGTCGCCCTGCCGGAGGGGGCCGCGACGCGCGGTCTTTTCGCCATCCGCCATCCGAACGCGCCGAGGGGATACACCGACTACTGGCTGCTCGAAGGGGCGTACCAGATCACGGCTCGGGATCAGCTCTACGGCCGGGGCGAGTATCTCGACCGGAATTTCCAGCTTCTCTTCCTGAAGCAGAACGCGCTGCCGGGACAGCCGATCGGAACGAACGTCGTCCGGATCAAGGCGGCGACCCTGGGTTACCTGCGCAACTTCGAGCTCTTCGAGGGCCTGAACACGGGCGTCGGAGCGGACATCACCGCCTACCGGTTCTCACAATTCTTAAACGCCGTGTACGGCTCGAGCCCGCTGTCGACGCATGTCTTCGTGAGGCTGCGGTGGGGGCGGCCGCACGGTGCCGGGCACGTGATGTAGGGACTAGGGACACGTGGCGAACGCGAACGTATCCTGGATCGGCGCGAACGCCTGGCCCTGCGGGTTCGTATACGTCTTGACGGATCCGGTCAGCATGTCGGTGACGCTGATCACCACCTGCACGTTCGTGAGTCCCGCGGTGAAGACCCAGTAGGTCGAATTGAGACCGCAGCCGTTCAACACCTTGATGATCATCTCGACGTTTCGCGGATCGAAGAACCAGAAGTAGCCGCTCGCGTCCGTCAGCGGCGCCATGTTTCCCGCTCCGGACTGTCCGTTTGCCGTCGTCCACTGCGCGGTCACCGCGAATCGGCCGTCGTTCAGGCACAGGGTCGTGGGGTTCGAGACGCAGGCGCTCTGCGCAAGGGGGTGCGACCGGCCCGCGGTCTCCGAGGCAACGGGATCGATGCCCCACCGGGGCGGGGGTGCCGTCGATCCGCCGGCCGCCGCCGAGCCGCGCTCGGAAACCGCGGCGGGGGACGCGCAGGTTCCGAAGGCCGCCGTATCCTGAATGGGGAGGAACGGATTCCCCTGGGGATTCGAGTACGTCTTGACCGCTCCCGTCACGACGTCGGTGATCGTCATGCCGACCCGGACATCCGTAAGGCCTCCTGCGAAGACCCAGTATTTGGAGTTCAGCCCGCACCCGTTCAAGACTTTCACGACCATCTCGACGTTCTTCGCGTCGAAGAAGGAGAAGTAGCCGGTGTCGGAGGTCAACGCGACCGGTTTTCCCATGCCGCTCTGTCCGTCCGCCGTGCCCCACTCCGTCTGGACCTTGAAGCGCCCGGCTAGACAGAGCGCGGAAGGATCGGACTGTCCCGACGGAACGATCGAGATCTCGTCGAAGAGGCCCTTCAGATCGTCCCCGGCTTCCGATTTGAAGATCGCGAGCGTCGTCTGAACGCTGACCGCGGAGGCCGGCGCCCGGAACGTCTGGGCGAGGGACTGCCAGTCATTGCGCCCCTCGGCATCCAGGCGGACGTAATCGTTGAAAGGAACTCCGGCGCAGGCCGGCTTTGGATAAAAGTTCAGCAACACGTACAGCGCACCCGTATGCCGTGCGGCGAGAGGTTGTTTCGCGGCGGGGAGGCAGCAGAAATTGACGGGCTGGATCTTGGCGCCGAGGTCATAGGACGTGCCGCCCTGAATCAAGGAGCACTGCGAGACGGAAGCGCTTTGCCCACTCGGGGCGGAATTGTTGACCAGGCGAAGCGATCCGGACGTCTCAGAACCCGCGCCCCCGGGTGCCCATTGCGCGTTTCCGGAGCGAACCGGAACGCTCCAGGAGGAAATGTCGGTCTCGAATCCCCCGTTGGCGACGATGCTGCGGGCGCCGCACGACGCGGCGAGGCCCTCCTGGCCCTGTGCACCGAGCTGGAGGAGCAGGGCAAGGGACGGACCGGCCACAAAGTTGAGAAGATGTCCCATCGATGCCCTCGGGGCGAACATATACCAGCGATTTGAAGACTTTCTGCCCGCCAGGCCGCATCTCGCCGGCTCCCGCCGCCCGCCGGGAGCGGCGTTGAGCGCCTCGCCGCACGCGCCGGGAAGGGCCTATTTCGAACGCCTCCAGGACGTCGAGCGGCGCCACTGGTGGTGCCGGTCCGTCCGGCGGGTCGCCCTCACCGAGCTCGAGAGGCTCTCCGGCGACAGACCCGTCATCCTGGACGTCGGATGCGGCGCGGGCGGCTTCCTCGACCATGTGCGGCGGGCGCGGCCGGCGGCCCGGTGCTTCGGCGCGGACTTTTCCGGGGAAGCGCTCGGGCTCGCGCGCGCCGGCCTCGCGGGACGGCTCCTTCAGGCCTCCGCGGCGGTCCTCCCCTTCGCCAGCGACCGGGCCGACGCGGTGGTCCTCCATGACGTCCTTCAGCACCTTCCTGCCGGGGACGACGCTCGCGCTCTCGCCGAAGCGCGCCGCGTTCTGAAGCCCGGGGGCGTGCTGTCGCTGCGCGCCAACGTCGGCCGTCCCGTCGAGACGGGGTCCGCCTCGCTGCACCGCCGGTACGACCCGGCCGGACTCGCCCGGCTGGTGCGCGATTCCGGACTCGAGGTCGAGAAGCACGTCGTCCTTCATCCGCTCGCCGCTCTTCTCGGGCGCGTCCGAAGCCGCGTCGCCGCGCCGCGGCCGCATTCGCACGGAGACGAGGCGGAGGGAACTCTCGCCATGCGGCTCCCCGGCGACTTCGTCAATGCGGCGATGGATCTGTACTCCCGAATCGAGGACGCGGCGGTCGCGCGGCTCACGAATCCCGTCGGGGTCGGGGACTCCCAGCTCCTTTTCGCGCGAAAGCCGTTGTCGGGATCCGCGCGATGAATCCGATCCGCGTCGCTCTCGTGGGGCTCGGAGGCGCGGCCGCGCGGATTCATCTGCCGGCCCTGGCCTCCCTGGCCGACGTCACGCTCGTCGGCGCCGCGGAGCCGTCGGAGGACGTCCGAAGCCGGATGGGACGATGGAGGATCCCGGTGATCACGCCGGACCTCGGTTCTCTCCTCGATCGGACGCATCCCGACCTCGTCATCGTCGCGACGCCGCCGGATCTGCATGCCGCGCACGTCCGAGAGGCCCTCGAATCCGGCGCGCATGTCCTCTGTGAGAAGCCGTTCGTGTCGCGGCTGGAAGAAGCCGACGCTCTGATCGCGCTCTCGACAGGCCGGGGACGGCTGCTCGCCGTCAACAACCAGTACCGCTACATGCGCATCTATTCCGAGGCTCATCGGCAGATCGCGTCCGGGCAGCTCGGGGAGCTCTACCAGGCGCAGGTCTGGCAGCAGATGTTCCATCCCCCGGAGAAGGAGACGAACTGGCGCGCGCGGCTCGATCGCTACACGCTCTTCGAGTTCGGGACACACGCGCTCGACCTGCTCGCGTTCTTCTTCGGCGACCTTCCGGTCGCGGTGACCGCGCGGACACCGAAGGTGCCGCACGGCTATGCGTCGGACGTGCTCGCGGTCGTCCTGCTCGATTTTCCCGGAGAACGCATTGCGACCATGAACCTGCACCGGGTCTCCCGGGCTCCCTTCCGCTACCTCGAGATGCGGCTGGACACGCGGGAGGCTTCGCTGCGGCTCTCTCTCGGAGGCGTCGCCCGAGCCGGCGTCGATCTGTCAGACGGGCGCCCGCGGCTGCGCGCGAGTCTCGTGAAAGGCGGAGAGGCGCGTCTCGAACGCCGGGGCCGCTCGCGCGTGATCGCGCGGTCGTGGCGCCCGGAGTTCCATTCGGCGACGGCCCGCCATCTCCAGGAGATCGTCGGAAGGATCCGTTCCGGGGACGTCGCGCCGCGCAGCGCGATCCACGCGCGCGAGATCCTGCGGACCGTGTTCGCGGCCTACGAGTCGGCCGAAACGGGGAAGACGATCCCGCTCGCGGACATCCACGCGTGAGGCCGCCGCTCCGGCGGTGGGGGTGGCTGGCCCTGGTCGGAATCGGCGTCGCGATCCGGATCGGATTCTTCCTGGCCTCTTCGGAGGATCCCGCGCGCCGCCTCTACGCGCCGGACTCGTTCGACTACGCGCGGCTCGCGGAAAACCTCCGGGCGGGGCGGGGATTCACCGCCGACGCGAAGCCCCCCTTCCGACCGAACGTCCTGCGAACGCCCGTGTATCCCGGCTTCCTGGCCCTCCTTCTCGCCCTCGGCGGGCCGCTCGATTCGGCGGGTGTCGCGGCCGGCGTGCTTCTCTCGTGCGCGGCGCTCTGGCTGACGATGTCGACTGCCCGCCGCTGGCTCGCGGACCCGCGCGCGGGGCGGCTGGCGTCGGCGCTCGTCGCGCTCGATCTCGGAGCGGCCGCCTACGCGAATTGTCTGCTGACCGAGTCGCTCTTCGTCGTCCTGATCCTTCTGGCGTTCGCGTGTCTGGCCCCGCGGCCGGAGGGATCGCCGCCGCGCGCGAGGACGGATCTTCTGGCGGGTGTTCTTCTCGGCGCTTCGATCCTCTGCCGTCCCATCGCGCTCGGACTGCCGATCACGCTCGCCATCGGGCGGCCTCTCCGCAGCGCGGCCGTCCTTCTCGCGGGCGCCGCGTTGATCGTCCTCCCATGGGTGCTGCGCAATCAGTCCGCGGCGGGGATCTTCAACGTCAGCTCGGTGGCTGACGTGAACCTCTTCTACCACCGCGGACGGGCGGTGCGCGACGCGCGGGAAGGCGTCGAGCACGAGGCTCCGAAGGAGATCCCCGGGACCAACGACCCGGTTCGGGTCCGGCGGATGCGTGACGAGGGCTGGCGCGTGATCCTCGACAACCCCGTTTCTTATGTCCGGCTGACTCTCGTCGCGTGGCTCCGGACGTTCGGACCCGACGACCGCCCCGCGGCTCTCCTGCTCGGAATCCCCTCCCTTCCGGCGCCATGGTGGTCGGCGCCCGGCCAGGAGCCCGCCGGCGCGCGAAGGTTTTCGGCGGCGGAGAGGATCGTCGAAGGCGTCTTTCTGGTCTGCCTCTATCTCCTCGCCGCCCGGGGATGGCGAGGGTTGTCGGATCCCGCCCGGCGGCCCCTCCTCCTCTCCGCGGCCGCGGTCGTTCTCTATTTTCTGGCGGTGTCCGGGCCGGAGTACTACGGGAGATTCCGCGTTCCGATCGTTCCGTTCCTCGCGCTGATGGCGGAAGCGGCACGGCCGGCTCGAGAATCCGTCAGAAAATCCGGACGCGGCGCGGGGACCGGCCAGATACCCCGTGAATTCTCCGAGCGACCACGCGGCGCAGAGCACGAGGGTCCACGGAACAGCCCGGAGGAAATCCCGCCCTCGCCCGGATCTCGCCGCCGCGGAGGCCAGCCGCGACACCATCAGCGCCGGCAGGGCGGCCGTTCCGATGGCGTAGAGAAGGCGAACCGGCAGCCCGCGTCCCCTCAACCGGTCGGCCGCGTAGCCCCGGCCGTAGTGAAATCTCTGGCGGAGAGCCGTCGGAGCGCTCATCGTGTTCTCGAAGACCACGGTGGCCCGGCCGAAGCGGAGACGGCGGCCGCTCCGGACCCATCGCGCGTGGAGCAGCGTTTCCCACTCGCCGGCGCGAAGGAGGTCCGCGGACTCCTCGAGGGCCGCTCGCTTGTACGAGAGGTTCGCTCCGGAGATGGCCTCGACCTCGGCGTCGTCGCCGGGCGGGGTAAAGAGCCCGTACTCGCAGAAATAGAGTCCGAGGCCGGCGGGCGTGGCGGGCCGGGCGACCTCCACCGGGCCGCCGATCGCGGGCGTCTCGGGGAAACGGCGATGCGCGTCCAGGATCTCCGCGCACCACCGATCCGAGGGAACGCATCGCGCCTCCACCGCGGCGACCAGGTCGCCCCGGGTCTGGAAATACGCCGCCCAGCGGAGCTCGGGAACGGTGCGGGGACCCTCGAAATGAAGGAACCGGACTGCCGGAAAGATCGGGCCCAGAGCGCTTTCCGGATTCACCGCGGAGCAATCGGCGACCCAGATCTCGGCCGCCTCCGGCTGGCGCGTCAGCGACTCGAGGCACTTTCTGAGCGCCTGCGGCGACTCGTACGACGTGACGACGACCGACAGCTCCACGTCAGCTCGTCGACAGGGTGCGGAACCAGGCGACCGTCCGGGCCAGCCCGTCGTCGAAGGAAACCCGGGGCTTGAACCCGAGCGCCCGGATCCGCGAGGTGTCCGCGATCCAGTGGCGGGCGTCTCCGGCGCGCGGCTCGGAGTCGAACGTGAACCGCGGCGAAAGCGCCATCGCGGAAGCGACCTTCCGGGCGAGCTCGCGTATCGAGAGCGGCTCGCCGCCGGAGACGTTGTACGCCTCGCCCGACATCGGACCGCGCTCCGCGACGGTCAGGAAGGCCTCGACGACGTCGGCGACGTAGACGAAGTCCCGCTGCGGCGAGCCGTCGCCCTGGACGGCGAGCGCGCTGCCGTCCGCCCGCAGCTTGACCAGGAAATCGTAGATGACTTGTTGCCGCTGCCTCGGCCCGTACGCCGGGAAGAGCCGGAGGATGGCCGTCTTCAAACCGTAGAGATTCGCGTAGATCGAGACGTAACGTTCCGCGGCCAGCTTGCTCGCCCCGTAAGGAGAGACCGGCTCGGTGACGTCCCCCTCCCGCATTGGCCCGCCCGAGCCGTGACCGTAGACCGCGGCGGAAGAGGCCTGCAGGAAGGCCGAGCGCGGCGATGCTCGTCGAACCGCTTCCAGGAGCTCGAACGTCGCGACGCCGTTTCTCTCGAAATCCATCCGGGGCGCCCGGACGGATTCGGCGACGTTGGCGTGTCCCGCGAGATGAAAGATGTGCGTGAAGCCGCGCCCGGAGAGCAGCGAATCGAGATCGCCCCGGCAGAGATCGATCGGGACGATCTCGATGCGCTCGGAAAGCTCGCCCAGGTCTTCCCGCCGCCCCCACGAGAGGTCGTCCGCCACCGTGACGGCGACTCTCCGCGCGACGAGCGCTTCGACGAGATGCGAGCCGATGAAACCGGCTCCGCCCGTGACCAGAACCGGTCCCATGGCCCGCGGATCGCCGCTCATGCGCCCGCGGCCTGCGCCGCCTCCTCGAGAACCGCCAGAGTCTCACGCGAGGTTCGCCTCCAGCTGAACTGCCGGATGAAGTCGAG
>JALYUA010000201.1 GCA_030854005.1 Acidobacteriota bacterium | reverse complement strand
CAACTAGATCTCTCCACCCACGACTCTCGACTCCCCCCTTGACTGCATAACTAAATTACTAAATAGTTATTTACCTATGGGCCGTCCCGCCAAAGTCCGACGCGAGCAGGTCCTCGCGGCCGCCCGCGACGCGTTCGTGCGCGGGGGTTACGACGGCACGACCCTGGCCGACATCTCGGGCAGGCTGGGGGTCTCGCCCGCCGCGCTCCTGCGGCACGCACCGACGAAACAGGCCCTCTTCACCGCCGCGATGGGCGAAACCCCCGGGCCCGAGATGCTGCCGCTCGCTTTCCTCGCGCAGGTGCCGGGCAACGCGGACCCGGCGGCTGTCCTCCGCCAGGTCGCGAACGCGTTCGTCCCTTTCATCCAGGCGAAGCTGCACGAGAGCCTCGGCCGCTGGGTGCATTTCAAGAGGGTCGCGGGCCTCGGCCGCCTCCCCCTCCCGTTCGACCCGGCGTCTCACCCGACGCCTCCTCAGCGCAACCTGAAGCTGCTGGAGGACTATCTCCGCCGGGCCCGCCGGGCCGGACGCGTCCGGCTTCGCAATCCCCGCGCCGCCGCCGTCGCCTTCGCGGCGTCGCTGCATTCTTTCGTCATGCTGCAGGAGGTCGTGCAGGCGCTCGAGGATCCGCTCCCCCTCGAGGAATACCTCGACACCCTGATCGACGTCTGGAGACGAGGCGTGATCGCGAAAGGAGCGACACCATGAAGAAGCGCGCGATTCTCCTCGGGGCCGTCATCCTCGCCGCGGGAGGAGCGTTCTGGGCCTTTCGCTCGCGGGGCGGCGCGAAGCCTCTCGTTCTATCCGGATCGATCGAGGCGCGCGACGTCGAGGTCGGGTCGCTTCTCGGAGGACGCGTCGCGAAGATCCTCGTTGCGGAGGGCGCCCGGGTCTCACGGGGGCAGCCGCTCGTCGTGTTCGAAACGGACCTGATCGACCTCCAGCTGCGGCAACAGGAGGCCCGGGTCGCGGAGGCGAAGGCGAATCTGGCGAGGGTCGAGCGCGGGCCCCGATCGGAAGACGTCGCGCGCTCCCGCGCCGAGGCCGACAACGCCGAGCGCGAGCGCCGGCGCCAGCGAGCTCTCCTCGATCAGGGCGTGATCGGCCAGCAGCCCTACGACATCGCCGCGACGGCCGCCCGCACGTCGCTCGAAACGCTGCGGGAAAAGGAACGCGGCAGCCGCCCGGAGGACGTCGCGGCCGCGCGTGCGGCGCTTCAGCGCGAGGAGGCGCAGCTCGCCTACCTGCAGCGGCAGAAGCAGGAATCCGTGGTCGCCGCTCCGACGGAGGGAATCGTCGAGTCGATCGACCTGAGGCCCGGCGACCTGGTCGCCCCCAACCAGCCCGTGGCGAAATTGATCGAACCGTCCCAGATCTGGGTCCGCGTCTACGTCCCGGAGCCGTCGCTCGGCCGCGTGCGGGTCGGCCAGAACGCCTCCGTGCGCGTGGACACGTTTCCGAATCGCAGCTTCTCCGGGCGCGTGGTCGAGATCCGGACGGCGGCCGAATACACCCCTCGCAACGTCCAGACGCTGGAACAGCGGATGGACACGGTCTTTGGAGTCAAGATCGCGATCGACCCGGCGCCGGAGTTGAAGCCCGGCATGGCCGCCTCCGTCGTGATCGCGGAAGCGCCGTGAGCGACGCGGACTTCGGAATCCGAGTCGAGGGCGTCTCTCGGGACTTCGGAAAAGTGCGGGCGCTCGATCGGGTGACCCTGGCGGTGCCGCGCGGGGAAATCTACGGCCTCCTCGGACCGAACGGCTCCGGCAAGTCCACGCTGATACGCATCCTGTGCGGCCTGCTCGCCCCGACGGAGGGCCGTGCGTGGGTCGACGGCCTCGACGTTTCGAAACAGAGCGAAGCGATCCGCGGCCGCATTGGATACGTCTCGCAACGGTTCTCGCTCTACGAGGACCTCACGGTGGACGAGAACCTGGACTTCTTCGCGTCGGTCTACGGCCTCCGGAATGCGGAGCTCAAGGAGCGGCGGGAGTGGGCGATCGATCTGACGTCGATCGGGCCGTACCGCTCCCGACTGGCCGGGCAGCTGTCGGGCGGGTGGAAGCAGCGGCTCGCCCTCGCCGCGGCGCTCATGCACCGGCCGCGGGTGGTTTTCTTAGATGAGCCGACGGCGGGAATCGACCCGGTCGCGCGCCGGGAGCTCTGGAACCTCCTCTTCGCCCTGGCGGCCGAAGGCGTCACGCTTTTCGTCACGACCCATTACATGGATGAAGCGGAGCGCTGCGGGCGCGTGGCCTATCTCTACCTGTCGCGCATGCTGGTCGAGGGCTCGCCGGACGAGCTCACGAAACTGCCCGAGATCACGCCGGCCGGGACCCGCCGGGTCGAGGCGGCTTGCGAGCGCGGGGTCGCCGCGGTCATGGGGCAGGCCCGCGCCCTCCCGTACGTCCTCGACCTGACCATCTTCGGCAACGCCCTGCACATCCTGGTCCGCGACGACGTTTCCGATGCCGCCATCGCCCGGGATCTCGAAGAAGCCGCCGGGGAGCCGGTCGACATCCGGACGATCGACGCTTCGCTCGAAGACGTCTTCGTCCGCCTGACCAGGCTGCAGCTCGAGAAGAGGGGCGATGTTCCGGTCGCCGCGCCCGCCACGGGAGCCGCCGGAGCGTGAGGGGCTTCGTCGCCGTCCTGAAAAAAGAGGCCAAGCAGATGCTCCGCGACAAGGGCACTCTGCGATTCACCCTTCTGCTTCCCGCGTTCCAGCTCGTGCTCTTCGGGCTGATCGACACCAACGTGAAGCACGTTCGGACCGTGATCCTCGACCTGTCGCGCAGCGCTGAGAGCCGGACCCTGGTGCGCGATCTGACCAACACGAGCTTCTTCGACGTCGTCGAATACGTCCCTTCCCGGACGGCGATGCGGGAGCGGATCGTGGCCGGGCGCGCCTCCGTCGGAGTCGAGATCCCTCCCGACTACGCGCGCCGGCGCCTGAACCGGCAGGCGGCGGACGTCCTCGTCCTGATCGACGGCTCCGACTCCTCGATCTCCGGGCAGGCCCTCGCGGCGGCCAACGGGCTGACCCTTTCGGAGTCCCTCGGCGAGCTGCTCGCACGCGCCGGGGCGCGCGAGCTTCCCGTGCGGGCGCACCCGCTCTTTCTCTTCAATCCCGATTCCCGCAGCGCGAACCTTCTGATCCCCGGTCTCGTCGCGATCCTGCTGACCTTCTCGGGGACGCTTCTCGCGGCCTACGCGATCGTCCGCGAGCGCGAGCGGGGCACCCTCGAGCAGCTGATGGTGACGCCGGCCTCGCCGGTCGGCGTGATTCTCGGAAAGCTCCTGCCTTATCTGGCGCTCGGGTTCCTTCAGCTCATCCTGATCCTTCTTCTGATGACGCTCGTCTTTCGGGTTCCGATCCACGGGAACCTCGCTCTGCTGCTCGCCCTCTCGATCGTGTACCTCTTCGCCCTGCTCTCGCTCGGCCTCCTGATCTCGTCCCGTTCGAAGACGCAGATGGAGGCGACCCAGTTCGCGCAGATGTTTCTGCTGCCCTCGATCATGTTGTCGGGGTACATCTTTCCGCTCTCGTCGATTCCAGGCCCCCTGAGGTACGTGTCGCAGATCCTCCCCGCGACGCACTTCATCGCGATCGCGCGAGGAATCATCATTCGCGGCGCGAACTTCACGGACCTCTGGCGCAGCGTCGCGGCCCTCTTCGCCATTGCGTTCGTTCTCGTGGCAGGCAGCACCCGCGCCTTCAGGAAGACCATTTCTTAGGCCGCGGGAGCCAATTTCCCCGCGGAGGCTGATCTAGAATGCGGCTTCCCCGCGAGGAGAAGCGATGCGCAAGACCGCCTCACCCGAATCGGCGCAGCGACAGGATCCTTCATGACCGAGGAGACTGCTCTCGCCGCGGTTGCCCGCCCGGAAAAGATCCCCGAGATCGCAAAGCACGTCGAAGGCATCCTTCGGCTGCTGGGCCTCGACCTGGCAGATCCGAACCTGGTCGAGACGCCGGAGCGCGTCGCCAAGATGTACCTCGAGCTCTTTCGAGGCCTCGACGAGGGAGCCGAGCCGAAGGTCACGCTCTTCCCCAACGACGAGCGCTACAGCGCGATGGTCATCGAGAAGGACATCCCTTTCTACTCGATGTGCTCGCACCACCTGGTGCCGTTCTACGGTCACGCCCACATGGCGTACATCCCGAACGACAAGATCATCGGGCTCTCGAAGATGCCGCGCATCGTCGACTTCTACGCCCAGCGGCCGCAGCTCCAGGAGCGTCTGACGGAACAGGTCGCGGGATTTCTGGCGGAGAAGCTGACGCCCCAGGGGGTGATGGTCGTCATCGAAGCGCGACACCTCTGCGTCGAGATGCGCGGGATCAAGAAGCCGGGCGCGCTGACCGTGACCTCGGCGATCCGCGGGATCTTCTACAACCGGCCCGTCCGCGAGGAGTTCCTCGACCTGCTGAACCGGCGGGGATAAGCGGGAGCCGAGCGACCAATGGGGAGCGAGACGGCCAGGGGCTCCGCGGTCAACCAGATCGCGATTCTCTGAGACCTACTCTCCGAACCCGGCCCGGAGCGCCCGGACGCGCCCGAGTCCCTCCAGGGTCCTCGCCCCGTGCCAGCAGAAATCGTCTCCGGACACGAAGAGGCGCACCCGCTCGGTTCCGAAGAGCGTCTCGCACTCCGCCCCGTGCTTCTCGGGCGTGAAGGGAAATGGCTCGTCGGGGAAGAAGTGCACGTCCGCGCCGCGGGAGAGCGACTCCGCGGGGGATGTCCCCGGGTATCTGTCCGCCTCCCGGCCGTACACGTTGACGCCCCCGGCGAGAGCGATGAGATCGGCGATGTACGTGTCGTCTGAAACCGTCATCCACGGGTCCTTCCAGATCCAGTAGGCATAGAGAAACGGGGGCGGGCGCGGCGCCTCCTCGAGGGCGTCGATCTCGGCCTCCAGACGGGCGGCCAGAGCCTCGCCTTCCGCGGAGGATCCCAGACGCTCCGCCCATCGCCGGATCTCTGCCGGAACCTCGTTCACGGTACGGGGAAAGCTCAGGAGGACTTCGACGCCGGCGTCGCGCAGCGCCTCGACGTCCTCACGACGGTTCTCCTCCTGATTGGCGAACACGAGATCCGGCTTCAGGTCCAGGATCCTGGCGAGATCCGGATTCTTGGTCCCTCCGATGCGCGGCAGACCCCACAGCAATCCCTCCGGCCGCACACAGAACCGGGTCGCGGCGACGAGCTGCTTCAACCCACCGAGAGCCACGATCGTCTCGGTGATGGAGGGGCAGAGAGAGATGACGCGGCGGGGCGGAGGCATGGGTCGATCTTATGAGAGGACGGTTCAGCGTTAAGCGTTGAGCGTCGTGTTGGCAAGCGGCGAGACTTTGATGGGCGCGGTGGAGAGTGTCGGCTACTCGCGTCTCGTTCTCCGGACGCTTAACGCTCGACGCTCAACGCTCAATTTCCCTTACACTTCCGCCACTTGGACCTTCCCGCCCGCGACCTCGCCGCGCTCTTCCGATCGAAGAACCCGCTCGTGCTGTGCGAGACCGTCGAGGAGAAGCGCTTCGAGTCCCTCGTGCGCGGCGTGGCGGGCGAGCTCTCTCTGCCTGTCTCGACATGGAGCGCGGCGAGCGGCCTTTCACCCTGCCATCCCGCGGACCAGCCGAAGACCTGCGAGCTCGCCTGGGCGCTCAAGCTGATCCGGACCGCGACCGGAGACGGCGTCTGGATTCTGAAGGACCCTCAGGCGCATCTCGACAACGCGACCACGCTCCGAACGCTGCGCGAGACCGCGCAGGAGTTTGCCGGCTCCGCGCGCACGCTCGTTCTCGTCGGGCCGGCGCTTCCGGCGCGGGCGGAGCTCGACGAGCTCGGAATTCGATTCGACTTTGCCCTCCCCGGTCCCGACGAGCTGCGCCATCTCGTGTCGGAGACGATCCGGCGCTACGGAAAGCAGGTCCGGGTGGTCCTCACCCCGGAGGACGTCGAAGGCCTCGTCACCGACCTTCAGGGGCTCACCTCCTTCGAGGCAGAAAGGGCGCTGGCCCGCGCGATGGTGGACGACGACGCGCTGACAGCCGCAGACCGCCCGCGGATCCGGGAGAGCAAGAAGACGCTCGTCGAGACCGGAGGCCTGCTCCAGTTCTTTCCGTCGCCGCAGGGGCTCGAGTCGGTCGGGGGCCTCGCCCGCCTGAAAAAATGGATCGCGTCCCGGAGAGTCGGCTTTCTTCCCTCGCCCGGAGCGAAGCCGCTCGACCCGCCGCGGGGCCTTCTCATCCTGGGAGTGCAGGGGTGCGGCAAGAGTCTGGCCGCCAAGGCCGTCGCCGCGTCGTGGGGGCTGCCTCTCCTTTCGCTCGACGCGGGCCGTCTCCTGGCTCCCTACATCGGCGAATCGGAAAGAAACCTTCGCGACGCTCTGAAGCGGGTCGAACGGATGGCGCCGTGCGTGCTCTGGATCGACGAGATCGAGAAGGCGTTCGCCTCCTCCCGCTCGTCCGAATCCGACGGCGGCTTATCGAAGCGGCTCGTCGCCTCCCTTCTCACCTGGATGCAGGAGAGGACCGCCCGCGTCTTCATGATCGCGACGGCCAATTCGGTGCAGGAGCTGCCGCCAGAGATGATGCGGAAGGGCCGCTTCGACGAGGTCTTCTTCGTCGACCTGCCTGGGCGCGCGGCGCGCGCGGAGATCTTCGCGCTTCATCTCGCTTCCCGGGGCGAGGTCCCGAAAAAGTTCGACCTCGACCGCCTCGCCGCCGAGTCAGACGGGTTCTCCGGAGCCGAGATCGAGCAGGTGATCGTGTCGGCGCTCTACGACTCCCGGGGAACCGGCTCGCCTCTCGACACCACGAACATCCTGGTCGCTCTGCGCTCCACGCGCCCCCTGTCCGTCGTGCGCTCCGAGCAGATCGCCGCGCTCAGGGATTGGGCGGCGGAGAGGTGTGTGCCGGCGGATTCAGCCGAGGTCGAGCGTTGAGCGTTACCGTTGAGCGTCCGGAACCGCCGCGGAGCTCGCGACAAGTAGAAGGAGGACGCAGAGGCACACCGACCCCAAAGTCTGGCAGTGCGCCTACGTTCTCGTATTGGACGTTTAATATTGCGGAAGGCTCGCTGGCGGAAACCGAGAGCTGCTGCGCGTCAGCGTCGGCCTCCCGTTCCTGATCGCGGAGACGTCCGAGGGCCTGTACCCGGACATCGACCACACAGCGCGCATGCGGGCGAACCTTCGAAAGGCAGTCCTGCGCGTCTCCCGACGGAGTCGTTCTCTGGACGCTCAGCGCTCAACGCTCACCCGTCCCACATCACCTGGCAATCGAATACGCGGTCTCCAGCGCCTTCGGATCCCCCTCCGCGCCTCCGAGGTACCGGTGGAGCCAGTCCATCACCGTGGCGTGCCACAGGCGTGAGTTGCCGGGCTTCAGGACCCAGTGCCCTTCGTCGGGAAACGTCAGGAGCTTCGATGGAATGTTCTTCACCTGGAGCGCCGTGAAGAGCTGGAGGCCCTGGCCGAAGGGGACGCGGAAGTCTCTTTCGCTGGTCACGACGAGCGTCGGCGTATGAAATTTTTCGACGAAGAGCGAAGGGTTCCACTTCTCGTACAGGTCGGAGGCCCAGGGCCAGCCGCCGAATTCCGCGCGCGGAAACCAGAGCTCCTCGGTCTCTAACCCCGCGGATCTCGTGTCGAAAAGGCCGTCGTGCGAGACGTACGCGGCGAAGCGGTCCGTGTGACCGAGCAACCAGTTCACCATCCACCCGCCGTACGACGCGCCCGCGGCCCCGATCTTCGTCCTGTCCACGTAGGGAAGAGACGCCAGGTCGTCCGCCTGCCGCATGAGGTCGTCGTAGACCTTTCCGCCCCAGTCGCCGGTGATCCCGTCCACGAACTTCTGCCCGAACGACGTCGAGCCGCGGGGATTGGCCGCGTAGACGACGTAGCCGTATCCGGCAAAGACCTGCGGGTTCCAGCGCGTGGACCAGCCATCCGCCCAGACGCCCTGCGGACCCCCGTGGATGAGGAGCACCGCCGGATAACGCCGCGACGGGTCGAAACCGGGAGGAAGGACGAGCCATCCGTGCAGCTTCACTCCGTCCGCGGCTGCGACCCATCTCTCCGCGGCGTTCAACCCGAAGGCTCCCTCGCTCCAGAAGGCGTCGTTGGTGTGCGTCAGCGCGGTGGCGGCTTTCCCGCCGGCGGCGTCGATCGCGTAGATCTCGGGGGCGTGCGTGGCGGAGCTCGCGTGAAAGAAGAGGCGGCGCCCGTCTCGAGAGGGCTGTAGGTGGGCCGGGGCGCCTCCGGTCCAGACCGCCGAGGGAGGCGCGCCGTCGAGTGCGACTCGGAAGATCGTGCCGTGCGCCCGAATGGTCGACACGAAATAGATCGAGCGCGAGTCCGGCGCCCACGCGATCTCCTGGACCCAGTCGTCGAACCGCGGCGTCAGCTCGCGCGCGCGGCCGGAGGCGCGGTCGAGGAGCATGAGCGTGAATCGGTCCGACTCGAAACCCGGCCGCCGCTGGGCCCGGTACGCGATCCATTTTCCGTCCGGAGAGAACCGGGGCGAGCCGTCGAACGCGGAGTTTGCCGCCGTCAGGTCCGCCGGTTTGCCGCCGCCGGCATAGGGGACGACCCAGAGGTCCGCGTTCGTGGAAGCGGCCTCGAGCCTGTCCGGGTTGGACGCGTACACGAGATCCTTCCCGTCGGGGGAGATCTCGTAGTCTTCTCCCCCGCCGACCGCGAAGGCCGGCGCGTCCCGGTCGCCCGGGGTCAGGTCGGCCGGCGGTGACCCGCCCGGATCGACAGGCAGCCTCCAGAGGTGCGTGCGGAGCCCTTCCTGCCAGGTATCCCAGTGCCGGAACAGGAGCCGCTCGGCCACCCGCGCCTTGATCACCGCGCCTTCGCGTTCCTTCACTTTCTTCTCCAGGCAGGAAACGTCGGGGCAGTCCGGAAAGACGTCGGAAGCCACGACGAAGGAGCGGCCGTCGGGAGCCCAGCGAAATCCGTTCACTCCCGTCGGGAAGGAGGTCGCCTTCTGCGGCTCGCCGCCGGAGAGGCGGATCAACCAGATCTGCGAGCCGCCTTCGCGATTGGACAGGAATGCGATCGCCTTCCCGTCGGGCGAAAAGGCCGGGTCGGAATCTCGCTTGTCGCCGGACGTCAGCCGCCGCGGCGCCCCGTCCCCCGTGCTCGCCAGCCAGATGGCGGAGAGCGTCCGGTTCGCGGCGACGTCGGGCGTGCCGACGCCGTAGGCGATCCACCGCCCGTCCGGCGAGAGAGAAAATCCGCCAACGCGCTGGACGCGGGCCAGATCGTCGAACCGGAACGGGCGGGCGGGCGCCGCCGCGACGGAAGAGAGAAGAAAAAGCAGCGCGAGGATCGCTCTTCGCGAGAAAAAAATGCTCATGCGAAACCTCCGGGCGGATTCTATGGGCGTCGACCGGCGCCGCAGGCCTCCTCGACGACGAGAAGGGGCCGGTCGTGCGCTGGCCGATCCGGCGACCGCACGGTGAAAAGCCGCTTCGTTTGTTATCATCCCGGTCCCCCGGAATGCGCGGGAATGTCGCTAAAGGAGTCTCTCGTGAGCGCTGTCCTCGAAGAAAAGATCCCCTCGGAGGCCCCGCTCGGGCCCTCGGTCGTGAACGACTTCTCGATCCACGTCGCGACCGCCAACGGCTCGGGGAGCCAGTCCTCCAACAGCATCCTGATGCGCGCGATCTTCCAGATGGGGATCCCCGTCTCGGGCAAGAACCTCTTCCCCTCCAACATCCAGGGCCTGCCTACCTGGTTCACGATCCGGGCGTCCAAGGACGGTTTCATCGCCCGGCGGCGGGACGTCGGGGTCCTGATCTGCATGAACCCGGAGACCGCGCACGAAGACGTCCGCACCGTCCACCCCGGCGCAGCCGTCATCTACGAGGAGAATCTCAAGCTCGACACGCTGCGCAACGACGTGCACTTTTACCCGGTGCCGTTCTCGAAGCTCGTCCTGGAGCTCGTTCACGACGGCAAGCTGCGGCGCCTCGTCGTCAACATGATCTACGTCGGCGTCGCCGCCTGGCTCCTGAACGTGGACCGCGACGAGATCCAGAAGGCCCTCTCGAAGCAGTTCCACGGCAAGGAGAAGGCGATCGAGGTCAACTGGACGGCGATCCAGGGCGGCTGGGACTGGGCCGAGAAGAACCTGAAGAAGGCGGACCCCTTCCGACTCGAGCGCATGAACAAGAACGAGGGGAAGGTCATGATTGACGGCAACGCCGCCGCCGCGATCGGCTGCATGATGGCGGGCGTCAACGTCGTGGCGTGGTACCCCATCACGCCGTCGTCTTCCCTGGCCGAGTCCCTGATCGACTATTGCCGTGAATACCGGAAGGACCCGATCACCGGCAAGCCGACGTTCGCGATCGTGCAGGCGGAGGACGAGCTCGCCGCCGCCGGGATGATCCTCGGGGCGGGATGGGCCGGCGCCCGGGCGATGACCACGACCTCGGGGCCCGGGATCTCGCTCATGGCGGAGTTCGTCGGGCTCGGCTATTACGCGGAGATCCCGGCCGTCATCTTCGACGTGCAGCGCGTCGGCCCCTCGACGGGGCTGCCGACCCGAACGATGCAGGGCGACATCCTCTCGACCTACTGCCTGTCCCAGGGCGACGCGTACCACATCCTCGTGATCCCGGGCTCCGTCGAGGAGTGCTACTCGCTGTCGATGGATGCGTTCGACCTCTGCGAGAGGTTCCAAACGCCGGTCTTCGTGATGTCGGACCTCGACCTGGGGATGAACAACTGGATGGC
>JALYUA010000162.1 GCA_030854005.1 Acidobacteriota bacterium | reverse complement strand
CCCGTTGGTCGCTCGGCTCCCGATCCCCGGCCCCTGGTGCCCCCCGCGCCTCCCGCCTGCCGCGTTCCGCCTCCCGTCTTCAAGAAGCGTACAATTTTCGGTTTCCATGCGGAGGCGTCATGAGCGTCGATCTCTCGGTCAACTTCACGGGGGTTCGGTTCGACAATCCGTTCCTTCTGTCCTCCGCTCCGCCGACGGAGTCGGAGGCGAACATCCTCCGAGCGTTCGAAGCCGGGTGGGGAGGAGTGGTCACCAAGACGATCGGCCTCCATCCCGTCGTGAACGTGCGGGGCCCGAAGACCAAGTTCCTCCGCTCCGAGATCGGGTCCACGGGGATCTCGATGCAGAAACGCCCGGGGACGGCGCTGCACTCGTCGTGGAACTGGGAGCTGATCTCCGACAAGACCCTCGACTGGTGGGCCCCCCGCATTTCGCGGATCAAGAAGGCTCACCCCGGTAAAGTTCTCATCGCCTCGATCATGGCGGGGTCGGGAAGCGACACCGAGCTCGCGCACTGGCAGACTCTCGCCCGGGTCTGCCAGGACGAAGGCGCCGATGCTCTCGAGCTGAATCTGTCGTGCCCTCACATGGACCGGCAGGACATGGGGTCCAACATCGGGCGAGACCGCGAGCTCGTCTCGGTGGTCGCCCAGGTCGTTCGCGAGGTGGCCCGGATCCCTGTGTGGGCGAAGCTGACGCCTTCGACGACGGACATCGTCCTCGAGGCGAAGGCGGCGTTCCTGGGCGGCGCGGACGCGATCTCCTCCTCCAACACCTTCACGTCTCTTCCGCTGGTCGATCCGGAAACCCTGGAGTTCGAGGTGAATGTCGACGGCCTCGTCTCGACGGGCGGGCTGGGAGGCCCCGCGATTCTCCCGCTCTCCCTGGCGAAGGTCGCCCAGATGACGTGCGCCTTTCCGGACCGCAGCTTCTCCGGAATCGGCGGGATCGCGAGCTTCGCGCACGCGCTCAACTATTTTCTCCTGGGTTGCGGAACCGTCCAGGTGTGCACCGCCGCCATGCTCGACCGGGCCGTCGGTCCCAACGTGATCAAAGCGCTCATTCGGGACATGACCGAGTTTCTGGAGAAGCGCGCCGACCGCGGCTGGAAGAGCCTCGAAGACTTCCGGGGACTCTCCCGGGACCGCATAGTCCCGCAGTCGCGCATCGCCCGCCCGGGTGCGTCTGAGTACCACGGCGGCCACGACAGCGAGGGGTACGCGGATCCGGCGGAGCTGCACGTCCGCGCCGAATGACCGGGCCGGAGGGCAGGACGGTGCGTGCGCGCCACACGACGCGTCCGCGGGCGTGCGGCCCAAGACCGGCCGCGAATTGACCGAGCTCGCGCGTTTTCGCCATAGTCACGAGGTTCCATGAGCTCGGACTCTTCGCGCCGGCGCGCTTCCGCGGAACCCTTCCCGAAATCGTCTCCGGAGTCCTTTCGGAGAAAGGTGCGGCTCGGATTTGCCGGCGCGGCGCTCCTCGTCTTCGTCTTCGCGGCCGCCGCTCTCATCGCGTTGAACGGCGCGGTCTCGAGCGCCCGGTTCGTGCTCGACCAGTCGCGGCAGATCATCGAGTTCGGCCGCTTTCAGTCGGCGGTCGAGCGCAAGATGACGACCTTCCGGGGCTACCTGCTCACCGGCGACGAGCGCCGCCTGAGGGCCTTCGGTGTCTCGCGCGCCGCCGTCCGGATCGAGCTCGACCGTCTCGAGCGGCAGGCTTCGGGAGAGGACCGGGCTTCGGTCGCCCGCCTTCGGGAGGGAGAGGCGGAACACGAGCGCGTGGCGGAAATCGCGATCGGTCTCCGCCGCTCGGCCCGCGGCCTCGACTCGATCGCCCGGTATTTCGGGGAGACGGTCGAGCCCCGGCGGGAGGCGTTCGAGGCCGCCATCGACTCGTATCTGAGAACCCGCGACCGCACCCTGGAAGCCGCCGCCCGCGATTCCGAGCGCACGAACGTCCTCTCCTTCGCCGTCCTCGCGGCGATCGGCTTCTGCGCCCTCGCGGCGACGGTCGTTCTCTCGGTCGTGCTGACGCGCCGGCTCTCGGCCCTGTTCGAGGCCGAGCAGGAGGAGCGCCATCGCGCGCAGGACAGCGCGGGCGCGCTCGCCGCCAGCGAGGAGCGCTTCCGCCGGCTGTACGACTCCGGGATGATCGGGATCGGGTTCGGAGACCTCTCGGGAACGCTCGTAGACGGGAACGACGCATTTCTGCGGATTCTCGGCCGCAACCGGGAAGAGCTCGGGGGAGGGGGCCTGCGGTGGGATCACCTGACTCCGCGCGAATGGAAAGCGGCCGATGAGAACGACATCGAGGAGCTCCGAAAGACGGGCGTCTTCCAGCCCCACGAAAAAGAGTATCTCCGCGCGGATGGCGGGCGCGTGTCCGTCCTGGTCGGCGGGGCGCTCCTGCCCGGGGCGGCGGACCGCTTCGCGACGTTCGCGCTCGACGTCACGGAACGGAAGAGAGGAGAGGCGGAGCGGGCGGACCTGCTCCGCCGCGAGCAGACGGCCCGCGCCGCGGCGGAAGGCGCGCAACGGCGGTCGTCGTTCCTCGCACGCGCGAGCCAGGTCCTGGCTTCCTCCCTCGACTACGCGATCACCCTGCGGTCGATCGCCGCCCTGGCCGTTCCCGACATCTCGGATTGGTGCTTCATCGACCTCATCTCGGACGAGGGTATCCGGCGCGTCGCCGTCACGTGCGCCTCTCCGGAGCGCGCGGTTCTCGCCCGGCAGCTCGAGACCGAGAACCTGCTCGACGCCGACGCTCCCGTAGGCCCTCCGAACGTTCTGCGCACCGGACGCTCGGAGCTGATCGAGAGCCTGGACGACGAAGTCTTGAGCTCGGTCGCGAGAAGCCCGGACGCGTATCGCATCCTGAAGGACATGGGGATTCTGTCTGTGATGACAGTCGCCATCCGGGACTCGCAGGCCGTCGTCGGAATCATCACGCTCGTGAGCGCCGAATCCGGGCGCCGGTTCGGGTCCGACGACCTCGCCCTCGCCGAGGACCTTGCGGTGCGTGCCGGAGTCGCGATGGAAAACGCGCGACTGTTCGACCTGGTCCGACAGGAGCGCGCGATCGCCGAGTGGCACGAGGCCCGGTCCTCGTTCCTGGCCCGAGCGAGCGAGGTACTCGCCTCGTCTCTGGATTACCGGACGACCCTCGCCAGCGTCGCCCGGCTCGCGATCACCGAGGTCGCGGATTTCTGTGTGATCGACATGCGGCAGCCGGATGGCGCGCTCAGAACGCTCGCGATCGAGCATTCGGACGCGAGCATCCGGGACGAGGCCAGGAACATCCTGAAGAAGTTTCCCTCCCGACCGGACCAGCCGTATGGTCCTCCGAACGTGATCCGAACGGGAAACCCGGAGCTGGCCTCCACGATCTCGGAGGAGATGCTGCGGGCGGCGACCTTGAGCGAAAGCCATTACCAGGCCGCCGCGAAGCTCGGCTTTCGCTCCTACATGTGCGTTCCAATCGGAGTGCGAGGTCAGCTGGTCGGAACGATTTCGTTCATCGCATCCAGTTCGGGTCGGAACTACACGCCGGACGATCTCTCGCTCGCCGAGGCGCTCGCCTACCGGGCGAGTCTCGCGATCGACAACTCCCGTCTCTACGAAGACGCCCAGGAGGCGATTCGCGCGCGCGACGAGTTCCTCTCTGTCGCTTCTCATGAGCTGAAGACGCCCATCACCACCCTGCAGCTCCAGATCCAGGGTCTCATTCGGCGCGTCCGGTCGGGCGCGACGCCGAGCGCCGAAGCCCTGGCGGAGCGGCTCGGGACCTCCGAGCGCCAGGTCGAGCGGCTGACCCACCTGATCAACGACCTCCTCGACATCTCGCGGATTACCGGCGGCCGGCTCGACCTGTACATCGAGCCCGTGGACTTCGCCGCCGTCCTCCGCGAGGTGTCCGCGAGGCTGGAGGAGTCCCTGCTGCGGGCGGGTTGCACCCTCGCCTTGAACGCGCCCGAGCCTCAGGTCGGCGCCTGGGATCGCCTGCGGCTCGATCAGATCCTGACGAACCTGATCTCCAACGCGATGAAGTACGGCGCCGGCAAGCCGATCGAAATCTCCCTGACCGGCACCAGTGAATCCATCCGGCTCGCGGTGACCGACGAAGGAATCGGAATCGCTCCGGAGAACCAGGCGCGCATTTTCGAGCGGTTCGAGCGGGCAGTCTCCGGCCGCCACTACGGGGGACTCGGGCTCGGGCTCTGGATCGTCCGGCAGATCGTGGACGCGCTGGGCGGGACAATCGCTGTAGAGAGCGAGTCGGGCCGCGGGTCCGTCTTCATCCTGGAGCTGCCGCGCGAGAGGACGCGGGTGACCGGAGCGCCCGGACGCCTTTCGGGCGAGGTCCGCCGGCCGGAGGCCGCTTCGCCGTAGGAGACCGGGGTCGGGAAAAGGGAGCCGAGCGACCAACGGCAGCGAGACGGCCGCGGTCCTCCGCGGTCAACGGGCCCCATTGAACCCGTAAGGCGTCCGGCCGCGTATTCCGCGGAGTCGGTCCGCATCGGGTGGCCCGCCGGGAGGCGACATGATTTCGATTCGGAAAGCGGAAGAGAGAGGCGGCGCGGATCACGGCTGGTTGAACACGCGGCACACCTTCTCGTTCGCGGATTACTACGACGAGCGCCACATGGGATATCGGGATCTGCGCGTGATCAACGAAGACC
Source organism: Acidobacteriota bacterium (assembly GCA_030854005.1). Lineage (GTDB taxonomy): Bacteria > Acidobacteriota > Thermoanaerobaculia > UBA5066 > Gp7-AA6 > JALYUA01. Next base: position 6,638 of record JALYUA010000162.1, on the reverse strand, counting down.
GCGTGCGGCCCGGCGAGGGGTTTCCGACCCACGCCCACCGCGACATGGAGATCCTCTCCTGGGTCCTCTCGGGCTCGCTCGAGCACCACGACAGCCTGGGGAATGGCTCGGTGATCCGGCCGGGTGAGCTCCAGCGGATGAGCGCGGGAACGGGCGTGCGGCACAGCGAGCGCAATCCGTCCGCCACCGACCCCCTGCACTTCCTGCAGATCTGGGTCCTTCCGGAGAAAAACGGGCTCGCGCCCGGGTACGAACAGAAGTCCTTTCCCGAATCGGAGAGGCTCGGCCGGTGGCGCCTGCTCACATCCCCCGACGGGCGGGACGGTTCCGTGACGATCCATCAGGACGTGCTCCTCTCCGCGGCCGTCTGGAAGGGGGGCGAATCGCTTCCCTACGCCATCGCTCCGGGCCGCGCGGCCTGGATCCAGGTCTCGAAGGGATCGCTGTCACTCGGCGGCAGGACGCTGCGAAGCGGAGACGGCGCGGCCGTGACGAAGGAAGCCGCGGTCGAGCTGACCGGCGACAAGGGCGCGGAGGCGTTGCTCTTTGACTTGCGGTAGGCGGGAGGCGGGAGGCGGGAGGCGGGAGGCGGGAGAGACGGGTTGAGCGTTGAGCGTCAGCGTTCGATTCCCCGATTGCCGACCCCCCTCTCCCGGCCCCGTCTCTCCTACTCCCCCTGGCCGAGGGTGTACCCCTTCTCTCCGTCGTAAACGGCCAGGGTCTCGATCTTCCCGAACACCAGCCCGGCGGCGGTGACGCGCTCGAGCAGCGCGATGATGTCGCGGGGGGAGAGCGAAGCGGCTCCCTTCTCGGCCATGAAGCGGCATCGGAAATTGTCGGACGTGAAGGTCTCCGGGAACCCGTCGGGCCACACCTTGAGGCCGCGGCTCGTGATCATCGTCGGCTTCAATCCCCCGCCTTCGGCGGCCTGAAGCTTCCGGCCGAGCTCGTCGGGAGTCCCCGTCGGCCAGTCGACGAACACGTCCACGCCGACGACGTCTTTTCGGCCCACCTGCGGCGGCGGCGCGTTCTGCAGCTCCGCTCCGCGGGGGGGCGTGGGCCCGTAGCGAACCTCTTTCAACTTTTCCGGCCGCTGTCCGAGGCGCTTGACGACCGCCTCCGCAAACTCCTTCGTTCCGACCTTCTCGCGGCTCACGCCCTCGGTGAACACGTCGTAGGTGTGCACGCCGTCCTCGAGCGTGCGCAACCAGCCGTTGTGGACGCGCTCGGCGACGTCGGGCTGCCCGATGTGCACCAGCATCATCACGGCGCCCAGCAGGAGCCCCGACGGGTTGGCGAGGTTCTGTCCCGCGCGCCGCGGCGCCGAACCGTGGATCGCCTCGAACATGGCGCACCGCGCGCCGATGTTCGCGGAACCCGCGAGGCCCACCGAGCCCGCGATCTGCGCCGCCACGTCCGAGAGGATGTCGCCATAGAGATTCGGCATCACGATGACGTCGAAGGCCTCGGGCGTGTCGGCGAGTTTTGCCGCGCCGATGTCGACGATCCAGTGCTCCTTCTCGATGTCCGGATACTCCGTTCCGATCTCGTCGTACACGCGATGGAAGAGCCCGTCGGTGATCTTCATGATGTTGTCTTTGGTGAAGCAGGTCACCCGCTTGCGCGCGTGCGCCCGGGCGTACTCGAACGCGTACCGGACGATCCTTTCCGTGCCGCGCCGGGTGATCAGCTTCAGGCACTGCGTGACGTCCGGAGAGATCCGGTACTCGATCCCGGCATAGAGGTCTTCCTCGTTTTCCCGGACGATCACGACGTCCATCCCGGGGTGAAGGGTGTCGACGAACGGGTGATAGGCCACGCAGGGCCGGATGTTGGCGTACAGGCCGAGAGTCTTGCGCGTCGTGACGTTCAAGCTTTTGAATCCACCGCCCTGCGGCGTGGTGATGGGCGCCTTCAGGAAGACCTTCGTCCGGCGGAGGGATTCCCAGGAGGAAGGCGCGATTCCGGCACTGTTTCCAGAGAGATAGACCTTTTCGCCGATCTCGATGGTCTCGATCTCGAGCCTCGCGCCCGCGGCTTCCAGGATGCGGAGGGTGGCCGCCATGATCTCCGGGCCGATCCCGTCCCCCGCCGCGACCGTGATGGGAACCTTTTCGTTCATGACGTCCTTTTCCGGTAAAGCGGGGATTCTATGACGGGGCCCCGGAAGACCCCGGCTGGTCTCCGGCCGCAAAACGGGTCTATAATGCCCGCCCGTTCCCATGAAACCCATTCGCGTGATCGAGAGCCTGGCGGCGGCGTCAGCGGCTCAGGCAGACGGCGATGCCGTCGCGCTTCGGATCGATCTCTCCCGCCGGATTACGCTGCGTTTCGACCTGAAACTCGCCTCCCCGGGCGATCTGGAGGCGATCCGGTACGCGCGCCGCGCAATGATCCGCGAGGAACGCACCCGCGGCGTCGAGTGGGACGAGCCGTCCATGGAAGACCCGAACGTGACGGCCACCGAGATCCGCTGGTTCGTCCTCACCTCGCAGGTCGCCTGGTGCCGGATGAAAGTCGAGGAGCTCGTCGAGCGGGCAAATCGGGCGCGGGAAGCCCTGCGCTCCCTCGGACAGTAAGACTTCCGTCACCGAAAGTGACGGTTTTCGGCGGTTCGTCCTTCTCTCCCGTTCCGGGCGAATCCCAAGACCCTGCTCCGGCGGCACTTCGGCCGGAGACCCGTCCCGGCACGGCGCTCGCACTCTCTTTTGCCGATGACCCCTCAAAAATGGATCGAGCTGTCGGATTCGCCGGCGGAGCGTCCGGAGTCTTCGGGCACGAGCGCTCTGTCCGCGAACCCGGAGACTCCGCTCGTGCTGCGGTTCCGCATCCAGCCGGGGGCGCGGGCTCTCGAGGCCCTGCTGCACGCGCGGCGTTCGATGCTTCGGGAGGAGCGCACACTCGGGCTGGCGGAAGGCGAGCCGTCGCTCGAAGACGCGGTGTTTTCCCCGGAGACGATCCTCTGGCAGGCGCTGCCCCGCCAGGAAGCGGCGTGCATTCGGACCATCGCGGAGCTCGAGGCGCGCGTCGAGCGCATCCTTGCGGAGCTCCCGCGCTAGAAACCGGGATATCGACGTGAAGCGCCTCATCCTTCTCGTCGTCGTCGTCCTCGTCGTTCTCTGGATCGTCCGCGACAAGCCCACCGTCTCGGGCCTCATCGACCGCCTGACCAATCCCCTCCTCAAGACCAACGCGGTCGTGCAGGAGTCCGAGCACAAGCGCGTCGTTGCGGAGGCCGCACCGGCGGTGGCCGGGGACCAGGACGTTCCCGTGGGCATGGTCAAGGAAGGAATGACCTACGCGGAGGTGCGGGGCCTCCTCGGGCAGGCCGACTCGAGCGTCGAATACAAGGAAGAGGGGCGCAGGCTGGTCCGCTGGGACTACCGGCGGGCCGCTCGGCGCGTGGTCTTCGAAGACGGGCGCGTCGTGTCCATCGCGGTCCGGTAAGCGGCGGCGGCCGCACCGAAAAGGCCGAGCCTCGGCTCGCGCACGATCCGGATCGGAATGCGGGCCAGGAGATCCTCCATCGGCGGCTTGTTCCGGAAGGCCTCCAGAAAAGAGCCGCCGAGCAGCGCCGGAAGGATCCGGGTCGCGATGCCGCCCGCGACGTAGAGCCCGCCCGTCGAGCGGTACTGGAGAGCCAGATTTCCCGCCTCGGACCCGTAGATCGAGACGAACGTCGCGAGAGCCTCGGCGCAGAGGCGGTCTCCCCCCGCGAGACCGAGCCGGCCGATGACGGCCCCGCGATCTTCCGTGTGGAAGGCGCGCGCGACCGCGTCGGACTCCGCCGCGACGCCGTCTTCCTTGAGGAAATCGTAGATGTGCGCGAGGCCCTCGCCCGAGAGGAGCCGGTCGCGGCTGACGCGGCCGAACCGGCGGCGCACGAAGAGCACCAGCCGATCCTCCCGCGAATTGCGGGGCCCGAAGTCCGCGTGCCCTCCCTGCGAAGGCAGGGCGTCGACGCGGCCCGCCGACGTCCACAGAGCCGCCTGGCCGAGGCCCGTCCCGGCGCCGATCAGCGCCATCGCGCCGCCGCGCTCCGGCTCGCCGGCCGCGACGGTGGCGAACTGCCTCTTCGTCAGGTAGGGAATCCCGAGCGCCGCCGCCACGAAATCGTTCACGAGCGTGACCCGCGGGACCCGGAGGGATCGCGAGAGCCGCCTTTCGGCGATCAGCCAGGGCAGCTTGGTGATGCGGGAGACCCCCGCGACGACCGGTCCCGCGACGCCGAAGCCGGCGGAATGCGGAACGCGGCGTTCTCGAGTGAGGAAGTCCTGAAGGATCTCCTCGAGAGAGCCGTAATCGCCGCTCGCATACTTCTTCGACCGTTCGAGCGAAAGCCGCCGCGCGCCGATCTCGACGATGGCTACGGCGGTCTTCGTGCCGCCGATGTCACCCGCGAGGACCCGCATGGGGCAGACGGTATCAGCCGGCCACCGGAGGCGGCAGGCGGCAGGCGGGAGGCGAGCAGACGGAGACGGGAGGCGGCCGCGGTACTCCGTGCTTACTTAGATCGAAGGGGAGGAAGACCGAATCGAACGCTCAACGCTCGACGGTCAACTTTTCACCGCAGGGCAGACCTCATCGAGCGACCGGTCGTTCATCTCGGCTCCGCAACGCGTGCATCGGTAGTAGCTGTCTTTCATGACGAAGATGTGGCGCGTCGTCGACTCGACCTGTTCGGGCGGCCGGCTGTCCTGCGCGACAGGCAGAGGATTCGAGGTATCCGGCTCACGTTGCTCGACTTCTTTGCGTTTCATGCCCCGGAGGCAGCAAGAAGCAAGCCGGGCTTCCAGGGGAAAAAAAGTCCCCCGGACGGGGTGGGGCCGCCGGGGGGGCGAAAGGAGGAGGTGAGGATTTTGTTTCCTCGCCGAACAGTATTGCAATCGGGCGGCCAGCGGAACGTGGTTGCTAAGTGATTGATTCCGAAAGACCGTGAAGGGTCAGCCGGCTCGACGGGTGACGATCGTTGTCATCGATTCAACCGCTTTTGTAACGTGGTTTGTACGAAGTGTCAGACGCGTCTGATGTCAGACCCGTCTGAAACGTCAGACCCGTCTGGAATGTCAGACCCGTCACAGCTCCGAGCGAAACGGGAGGACGGCCCACTCGAAAATCCGGTCCTTCATCGACCGCTTCAGGTAGTTCTGGTACGTGTAGGGCCGAGAGCGCGTCAGGTCGTTTTGAAAGAGCTCCTCCATCCGGCGGCCCACGCGAGGATCGCCGACGGTCAGGTTGATCTCGTCATTGCGGCGAAACGACCGGTTGTCGAAGTTCGTGGAGCCGATCGTCGAGAAGAGCCCGTCGACGACCATCGTCTTGGGATGAAACATCGTCGGCTCGTACTCGAAGATCTTTACGCCGCCCCTCAGCAGCTCCCCGAAGGCGGAGCGTCCGCCCGCCTTGGTCGCGGGCACGTCGTTGACCTCGCCCGGCACGATCACTCTCACGTCGACGCCCCGCCGTGAAGCCTCGACGAGCGCCGTGCTCGTCTGAGTGTCGGGAAGAAAGTAGGAGTTCGAAATGAAAAGCCGCTTCTGCGACGAAGCGATGGAAACCGCGTAGAGGAGCTTGGTCGCGGAGCTCGGGGAACGCGACGTCGAGTGAATGACCTGCGACCGGCTTTCCCCGACGGGCGCGAGGCGCGGATAGAAGTCCTCCCCGAGGAGCGCTTCGCCCCGAACCTCGGACCAGTTTTCCAGAAACGCCGCCTGGAGCTGCGCGACAACGGGTCCTTCCACCTGGACGTGAGTGTCCCGCCAGTGCTCCTTCGCGTCCGCGTTGCCGATCCACTCGTCGCCGATCCCCGCCCCCCCGGTAAAGCCGGTCCGGCCGTCCACCACCAGAATTCTGCGGTGGGTCCGGTTGTCGACCTGGTTCAGGTTCCAGGGGCGGAGAGGATGGTAGAGCTCGACGACGCAGCCCGCCTGCCGCAGGGCGGAGACGTCCGAGTCCTTCAGCTTCGACTTCGACCCCACGGAATCGAGGATCAGCCGCACCTGCACCCCGTGGCGGGCGCGGTCGACGAGCGCCTCCCGGAATTGCGAGGCCACGGTGCCCGACCAGAAGATGTACGTCTCGAGATTCACGGTGCGTTCCGCGCCTTTGATCGCGGCGAGCATGGCGGGGAAGATTTCCGCTCCGTTGACCAGCACGCGAACGCGGTTTCCCGGGAGGATCGAGGGATCCGCCAGCGCGTGGGCGGAAGGCAGGAAGGCCTCGTCTTCGACGGAGAATCGGTGGGGGAGCAGGTAATGCACCTCCCGCGGCTTCGACAGCATCGACATCGCCACGGAAAAGGCAAAGGCGATCCCGAGGACGATGACGTAGGTCTCGACGGGGATTCGATACACTTTTGGCTTGCGCGGACGCCGGATTCGTTTGAAACGCATGGAGAGAGCGTACATCCGGAGCCTCCGCGAACTACGGGACCTGCGTTCGCCCGCGGGGCGAACGCACCGGCGAGCGGCTCGGCCGGATGCGGCCTCGACCGCTCGCCTGATCCCTCCGTCCGCTCCGGCTCCCGCCCCGAGAGCCTCCTCCCTCCCTTCGGTCGGGAGACTTCTCTCGGGGCGAGCGTATTCACCACTGCGGGGTCAGAAGGCCATAGTGACCCTCCCTCTCCCCGCGCGCCGGGG
>JALYUA010000160.1 GCA_030854005.1 Acidobacteriota bacterium | reverse complement strand
GAGCTCGCCTCCCGGGAGCGCGACTTTGAAGCGGCTCTCGAAGAGGAGCAGCGCCTGACGCGGGAGGCCGCGGCGGCTCGCGCGGACACCGAGGCGTGGGAGGGGGAGCTCGCCCGGCTCGCCGGTGCGCTCGCCGAGTCCGAGGTCGCCCGGGAGACGGCCCGCGAAGGGCTTTCCGTCGCGGAGCACCGGCTCGGCGCATTGAACGAGATCTGGAAGAGCCGGCAGGGCAACCTGCACGCCGTCCGCGGCGCGCTCGGCGCGGCCGGGATCGCCGAGGCGGGAGCGCTCGCCGACCGGCTTTCTCCGGCGCCCGGCTGGGAAGAAGCCGTCGACCTTCTGCTCGGCGACGATCTCGAGGCCATCCTCTGCGAGGGCGATCCCGCGGCGGCGGTGGAAGCGTCGCGCGGCCTCGCCTCCGCGAGCTTCGTCTTGAGCGGCTGGAGCGGCAATCCTTCGGACGGCGCCGTCCCCGGGGCGGAGGGCGGATGGGAGATCGCGCTCCAGAATTTCTCCTCCCTCTCGCCTGCGGAGCGCGCGGCGCTCCCGCCCGTCTCCCTGGTCTCGAGTCTCGCCGCGGCGCTCGGCCTCTCCGCATCCCACCCCACCACCACCTTCGTGACCCGGAGGCGAGAGCTCGTCCGAGGCTCGCTGGTCCGCGTCGTCCACACGCCTCCCGAGGCATCGGGACTCTTCGCTCTCCGGCGCGAGATCGACCGGCTCGAGCTCGACACGGCGCGCGCCCGCGGGAGCGTGGCGGCCCTCGACCGGTCCATCGAAGACCTCCGCCGCGCCCGGCACGAGTGCGAAGCCGGGATGCCGGGACGCCGCGACGTCGAGCGCGAAGCGAGCTCGCGCCTGTCCGGATTCGTCGCACGCTTCGAGGAACGCCGGTCGGAACGGGACCGGCTCGCGAAAGAACGGGAGACCCTGGAGACCGAATCGGCCGTCTTGAGACAGGAGACCGAACGGCTCGCGGAGGCGCGCTCCACGCTGGAGGCGCAGGAGCGGAATCATGGCGAGCGGGAGGCCGTGATCCGGGACCGGGCGGAAAAGCTCGCGACGGCCCTGCCGGAAGCGCGCTCTTTCGCCGCCGCCGCGGCCGAAGAGCTCGCCCACCGCCGCACCGAGGCGGAAGTGGCGGCGGAACGGAGACGCTCGCTCGAGACGGCGCGGGAGAAGATCGTCGAAGCGCGCGGGACCCTGGAACGCCGGATGGGAGACGCCTTCGAGGAGGGACGCCGCCTCTCCGACCGCGCCGAGGAGCTGGCGCGCGAAGAGTCGGAAGGGCGGGCGCGCCGGGCCGAGAGCCTGCGCGCGCGCGAAGCGGCCTCCGGGGGTCTCGAGACGGCGTCGACCGCCGCCGCGCAAGCGCTGGGACGGGTCGCGACCGCGGAGGAGGGAACACGCGTCGAGCGCGCGACGCTCGATGCGGCTCGAGAGGCGCGCTTCGAATCGGAGGTCGGCGAGACGAGGGTCCGGGCGGACCTCGACCACCTGATCGCGCAGGCGAGGGAGGAGTTCGGCGCTCCGCCGGCGTCCCTCGAGGCTCCGGAGGACCGCTCCGCGGAAGCGCTGGCCGCTCTCGAGGAGGAGGTCGCCGCTCTCGCCGCGTCGCTGGAGCGGCTCGGCCCGGTCAACCTTCTCGCCCTGGACGAGCATCGGGAGAGCTCCGAGCGCCTGATCTTCCTGACCGCTCAGCGCGACGATCTGCTGAAATCGGTCGCGGAGCTCCAGGACTCCATCCGGAAGATCAACGCGACCTCGTCGGAGCGCTTCCGCCAGGCTTTCGAGGCCGTGAACGAAAACTTCAAGGCGATGTTCTCACGCCTCTTCCAGGGAGGCGCCGCCGAGATGCGGCTCTTGGACGACAACGACCTTCTCGAGTCCGGCGTTGAGATCGTGGCCCAGCCTCCGGGCAAGCGCAACCAGTCGATCCAGCTCCTTTCGGGCGGAGAGAAAGCGCTCACCGCGATCGCTCTGTTGATGGCCATCTTCCGCTACAAACCCTCCCCTTTCTGCATCCTCGACGAGGTCGATGCCCCGCTCGACGAAGCGAACATCGACCGCTTCACGAAGCTGCTCCGCGACATGACCGACGACACGCAGTTCATCGCGATCACTCACAACAAGCGGACGATGGAGACGGCCGACGTGATGTACGGCGTGACGATGGAGGAGCCCGGCTGCTCGAAGATCGTGTCGGTGCGCTTCGATTGATGCGGGAGCGGATTCTCTTCCCGGATCAGGGCGCGCAAGCGCCGGAAACGGCGCTGACAACTCCGATGGCTCCTGCTAAGATCCGCCGTCCGGTCATCCGGCCGACGTAGCTCAGTTGGTAGAGCAGCGGTTTCGTAAACCGCAGGTCACCGGTTCAAATCCGGTCGTCGGCTCCATTCACCCGCCCGTCGAGGAAAGGCCTTACGCGGCGAAGGGAGGCGGCTCTTGACCTGGCTCACCTGGGCGCTTCTGTCCGCCGTGTTCGCGGGCCTGACGGCGGTCCTCGCCAAGGTCGGCGTCAAGGACGTCGACTCCAACCTGGCGACCGCCATTCGCACCGTCGTCATCGTCGTCGTCGCGTGGGCCGTGGCCTGGCTCCGGAACGAGCAGCCTCTGTCCACCGTGTCCTCGCGGACCTGGCTTTTCCTGGTGCTCTCCGGGCTCGCAACGGGAGCGTCGTGGCTCTGCTATTTCCGGGCGCTGCAGCTCGGCCAGGTCGCGAAGGTCGCGCCGATCGACAAGTTGAGCGTCGTCGTCGCCATCCTCCTCGCCGCCGTCTTCCTCCACGAACGGCTCACGTGGCAGAACTGGGTCGGCGGAGCGCTCATCGTCGGAGGAACGCTGGTCCTCGCCCTGGGCTGAATTCCTGTTCGGTTGCGAAGGGCGCGAGAGGCGGGGTCACGCGAGCGAGCAAGCGGCCGAGACCAGCCCTTGCGGGGGGAATCAGAAGAGTCGCCCTGCAGGGCTCGGGAGAAGGTTGTTTCCTGCGGGCTCTGCCATTGGTGTACGCTAACGTACATTCCGACACCGGCGCGCTTCACCCACCTGCTCTCGACGTTGACCGAGCGGCCCTTGCCCGGCCGGTCGGAATTGCATCTGGCCCCGGATATCCTCGCGGAGGGCTTTCCCCGGGAGCGACGGGTGCGGCTCGGCGTCGCGCCCGAACCCTTCGGCGAGAGAAGGCGGTCCCCCGGGTCGCCTCCCGACGTCCGGGCACTCGTCGTGGAGGACGATCCGCACTTGAACGAGGCTATCTGCTTCCTCCTCGAGAGCGACGGCTTCCGGCCCGTCGGTGTCTTCAACGGCGCCGAGGCTCTCGAGGTCCTCGGCAGGACCGCGGATCCGCTGCCCTCGGTCATCCTGGCCGATCTCGCGATGCCGGTCATGAACGGGTGGGAGCTGCGCGCGCGGCTCGAGGCGGAGGGACGCCTCGCCCGGATTCCGCTTCTCGTCCTTTCGACGTTCGTCGACGACAACGTCAACTCGTCCGGGGAGAGGCCGGAGCTGCAGCTCGCCAAGCCCTTCGGCGCCGAGATGCTCCTCCTGTGCGTGAACCGCCTGGTCGGCGCGCGGTTGAGCACCGGGCGGGCGCGTCTGTTCGAGAATCTCTCGTGCCGGTTGTCGAAGGACCGCGGGACCGTCTCCTTCCTCCTGGACGAGGAGGACAAGCTTCCTCTCTTCTGTCTGGGAGCGGACCGGTTCGAGATACGAATCATTCGCGAGATCTCCTCGGGCTTCGTGAGAGCAAGCCTCGGGCCTCCAGAGCCCGGCGGCCGCCGTCGACTCTTTCTCTCGCGGACGTGGGGGGGTTCGGAAATATTCAGCAGCCTCGAGCGCATCCGGCTGGACGGAGAGGCCTGACCTCCCGTTTGCCCACGGTCGTTCTGGCGCGGATCTCGCAATAACACCGGCATGGGCTCGACGGATTGCGAGCTGAAGTGCCGCCTCGAAAAGTCGGGGCACTCGAGCGTCGTCGTCTTTCATCGTGAGGATGGGCAGGAAGTGCTCGTGCTCCCGGCCGAGCGCCTCGACGCGCTGGCCCTTCAGAAGCTCGAATCGAACGATGTCCGGTGTGCCGTCGCCGGCCCGGCCCCCGACGGGACGAGCGCACTTCAGGTTATGAGCAGCGACGGAGCCCTTCTTTTCCAGCAAAGGGTCTGGATCGGGTCCGGCACGTGGAGCCGGATCCTCCGGGCTCCCTGACCGCCAGGGACCCCGCCGCGAGGAAGTTCCGCTCAGATCGTCAGGATCGAATCGAACCCGCCGAACGGATCCACGTCCCTCGACGCATTGGCCGGGTCGTCGCGCCAGTGGACCCCGTCGACCAGGAGCTTGTAGCGATAGCGCCCCGCGGCCGGCGCCTGGATGGAGACCCTCCACGTCCCGTCGGGCTGCCGCTCGTACCGCGCGCTCTGACCGTCCCAGCCGTTGAAGTCTCCCGCCAGGCAGACCCGGCGCGCCTGGTCATCGCGGTAGAGGAAGATCACCCGGCCGTTCTCGACCCTCGGGGAGATCTGCGATTCGTCCGCCGCATCGTGACGCGCAGACCCTTCCCCTGCGGCTTCGACGGCGCGCCGCGCGTGCACGACGCCGAAGCCCTGGCGTTCCGCGGGCGCGCCTTCGATTCTCTCGGCGGTCGCAATGAGGAGCGTCTTCACCTCGGCGGGCGTGAGGGCGGGATTCGCCTCCAGCATCTGGGCGACGATGGAGCTGACGATCGGCGCCGCGAAAGACGTCCCGTCGACGTGCTGATAG
>JALYUA010000152.1 GCA_030854005.1 Acidobacteriota bacterium | reverse complement strand
CCCCGGCGGAGCCGGAACGATGACCTCCCGCATCAGCGCCCTTCTGCTGCGCTATCTCTACCTGTACCGCAGGAGCACCGCCCGGCTGATGGGCGTCCTCTTCTGGCCCGTCATGGACCTTCTGGTGTGGGGCTTCCTGACGTCGTATCTCGAGCGGATCGCGGCGCCGCCGGGGGTGACCTTCCTTCTGGGCGCGGTGATCTTCTGGGACATCTTTTACAGCGCGCAGCAGGCGATCACGCTTTCGATCACCGAAGACATCTGGGCACGGAACATCCTGAACGTCTTCGTCGCGCCGGTCCGCACCTGGGAGCTGCTCGTCGCGACCTCTCTGATCGGCGTCCTTCGAGCGACCGTGTCCGCCGGCGTGCTGGCGATCCTCGCGCGGCTCTTCTATGGCTTCCCGCTCTTCGCGATCGGGCTGCCTCTGCTCCCCTTCTATTTTTCGCTGCTGCTCTTCGGCTGGGCCATGGGGATGTTCACCATGGCGCTCGTGCTGCGATTCGGCCAGGCCGCCGAGGCCCTCATCTGGGGAATTCCTTTCCTGATCCAGCCGCTCTCGGCGGTCTTCTATCCCGTCGCGGTGTTGCCCGCGTGGCTCCGAACGATCGCTCTTCTTCTGCCGTCCACGCACGTCTTCGAAGGGATGCGGTCGGCTCTCGCCACGGGGCGCGTCTCCGGGGGGACGCTCGCCGCGGCGGTCGGGTTGAACGCGGTCTACCTGGCGGCGGGGGCGGCGTTTTTCGGCTGGATGCTGGGGCGGGTGCGGGAGAAGGGATATCTCGCGCGTCTCGGGATGGATTGAGAAGAGAATTTCTCAGTTCTCAGTTCTCAGTTCTCATTTTCCCCGTTCCGTCAGCGCTCGGCCGCGACGGCGCCCGCGCCCGTCAGGACCGCCGGGGTCCACCACGAGAGGATCCGTTTGACGTATCCGACAGTCTCCCGATACGGCGGCACCCCGCCGTAGCTCTCGACGGCGTTCTCTCCGGCGTTGTAGGCGGCGAGGACGAGCTCCGGCTTGCCGTCGAACCGGTCGAGAAGCTCCCGCAGATAGCGGACCCCTCCCCGCACGTTCGACGCGGGATCGAACGGGCGCTGGACGTCGAGCCTCCGGGCCGTGGCGGGCATGAGCTGCATGAGTCCCCGCGCGCCCTTGCGGGAGACCGCGCGCGGCTCGTAGTTGGATTCGGCCCGGATGAGCGCCGACACGAAGGCCGCGTCGACGTCGTAACGCTTCGCTTCCGCGTCGATCACGGAGTCGTAGCGTGTCTTGAAGAGCGGCTTGCGGTGGGCCTGATACCGCATGTCGTACGTCACGGCCGCACCGGCGGGGGGGCGCGCCTCGGCAACGGCAGCGGGCGGCAGGATGACCTCGTCGTCCACGATGCGCTCGACACGGTCGAGGTCGACGGAATAGCTGCCCCCGCCGGGAAGCCGGATCTCGACCTCGCTCCCGCGCACCTGGTACGACGCGGCCTTCACGACGCGGCCGTCCTCGAAGACGACGAGCTCCGCGCGGCTGGCCGCGGGCCAGCAAAGCAGGCCGAGAGCGAGAGCCGCGGAAAGGAGTCGTGGCATACGTCTCTCGGGAACAACCTGAAGGTAAAGAAGATTCCCTTTGGCCGACCGCTGAGCGTCGAACGCGGGCCGGGAGCTGACAGCTGAGAGCTGACAGCTGAGAGCTGAGAGCTGAGAGCTACCTCTCCTTCTTCCTTCCCGCGCGCGGGTGAAACTCATCGTAGACGCGCCGGAGGCGGCCGCGCGAAACATGGGTGTACACCGCGGTCGTCGAAATGTCCGCGTGTCCGAGCATCATCTGCAGCGCCCGCAGATCTGCCCCATGATCGAGCAGGTGAGTCGCGAAGGAATGCCGTAGCCCGTGCGGCGTCAGGGGCGAGCGGATCCCGGCGGAGCGGCCGTATCCCTCGAGGATCTGCCAGAAACGCTGGCGCGTCATCGCCGACCCGCGCGAGGAAAGAAACAGCGCCGGGGACCTCCGGGTGTCGAGAGAGGGGCGCGCCGTCTCGAGATAGCGGCGGAGCCAGGCTTCCGCGTTCGCCCCGAACGGCACGAGCCGCTCCTTGCCGCCCTTGCCCGTCACGCGGAGGATGCCGGCGGAAAGATCGACTCCGTCCCGCGGCAACCCGACGAGCTCGGAGACGCGGAGGCCCGAAGCGTAGAGCACCTCGAGCATCGCTCGATCCCGAAGGCCGAGCGGCGTCGCGGCATCGGGCGCGTTCAAGAGAGCCAGCACTTCGTCTTCCGCCAGGGCCTTCGGGAGAGAGAGGCCGAGCTTCGGATTCGTCAGGTCCGCCGTGGGGTCGTCGGCGAAATTGAGATGCAGCGCCGCGTAGGCGTAAAACGCGCGTACGGCCGAGAGGGCTCGCGAGGCGGAACGCGCGGAGAGGCCGCGAGCGCGCACCGAGCCGAGATAGCGCCCGAGGTCCGCGCGTGTTGCCGAGCGCGCCGCCAGCGAAGACGCTGCGAGAAATCGTCCGAAGGCGGACAGGTCGCTTCCGTAGGCGCCGACGGACGCCGGGGACAGACCGCGCTCGACCGCGAGGTGGTCCAGGAAGGTCGGGAGCTGCCGGCTGAGGAACTCGGAGCGCGCAGCGGACGCCGTCGCCGGCGGCGCGGGTGTTTTTCCGGGCTTAGCGAGCAGTCGGCGCGTCCGCGAGCGCATGGACGATGGCCAGGATCTCTTCGTCGGCGAGGATCTGGTCGCTCTCCTTCGCCCGCCGGAAGATCGTCTCGACGAGCTCCGGCCGCGCTTCGAGACCGCGATCCTGCAGCCAGCAATGCACGTTCGACAGGCCGCTCATCGGTCCGATCTCGATCACCTGCCGCCTTCCGACCATCGCCGCGGGAACGCCCGAATACACCCGGTCCGCGAGCCACTCGTCACCCTTCTTGCGGGCCTTGATGATGGCCGCCGCGTGAACGCCCGTGCCCGTCCGGAAGGCGTCGCGTCCCACGACCGGGTAGTTGTCGGGGATGGGAACGCCGGTGGCCTCCGAAACGAGCGAGGAGTAGTCGTGGAGGCGGGTCAGGTCGCGGTCGATCCAGCCGAGCAGCTGCAGGTTCACGAGGAGCTGGTCCATCGGCGTGTTGCCCACGCGCTCCCCGATCCCGAGAGCGCAGGCGTGGGCCCGGTGCGCGCCGGCTTCCAGCGCCCAGAGCGCGTTCGTGACCCCGAACCCGCGATCCTGGTGGCCATGCCAGTCGACCTTCACGTCGGGATTGACGCCGTTGACCATCTGGACTACGAAGCGGATCAGGTTCTGCACCCCATTCGGCGTCGCGTGGCCGACGGTGTCGCAGACGCAGACGCGCTGGGCGCCCGCGCGGATCGCCGTCGTGTACATCTGGCGGATGTGATCCGGATGCGCGCGGGTCGTGTCCTCCGTCACGTACATGACGGGGAGCCCTTCCTTGACCGCGAGCGAAACCGCGTCTTCCGAGAGACGCAGCATTCGGTCGAGGTCCCAGTCCTCGGCGTACTGCCGGATCGGTGACGAGCCGATGAAGCACGAGACCTCGATCGGGATCCCGACCTTCTGCGAGATCTCGATGATCGGGATGATGTCGGCCGCGACCGTCCGCGCGGCGCAGTTCGGCCGGATCTTCATCCCGGAGTCGACGATCTCGCGCGCGAGCCGCGTCACCGTCGAGACGACGTGCGGTCCCGCCCCCGGCAGCCCGATGTCGGCCGAGTCGATGCCGAGGGCCTCCATCAGGTGGAGGAGCTTCAGCTTGTGCTCGATCGAAGGGCTCTTGACGGACGGGGACTGCAGGCCGTCCCGAAGAGTCTCGTCATCGAGCTCGACGGTGCCACGGGCCGGGAACACGGCGCCGCCGGCGCGGTTCCAGTCGTAGATCAGGTCGGATTCGGGCGGGTGCACGGTGTCCTCTTTCTCAGTTTACCAGCCGGTTAGGTCCCCGTGAACTTGGCGGTCCTCTTCTCGAGAAAAGCCGTCATGCCTTCCTTCATGTCCGCGGTGGCGGCGCAGAGGCCGAAGAGAGTGGCCTCCAGGAGCCTTCCTTCGACCGAAGGCATCTCGATCCCGCTGCGAATCGCGTCGAGCGCGTACCGCACCGCGGCCGGGCCGTTCGCGGCAATCGCGCGCGCCATCTCCCGCGCGGCGGACAGGGCCTGGCCCGCCGGGACGACGCGGTTGACGAGGCCGATCCGCTCGGCCTCCGCGGCGGTCACGCCCTTCGACGCGGTCAGCACCAGTTCGTACGCGCGGGCGCGCCCGACCAGCCGCGCCAGACGCTGCGTCCCTCCATAGCCGGGAAGGATGCCGAGAGACGTCTCCGGAAGGCCCATCCGGACGTTTTCCGAGGCGACGCGCAGAGTGCACGCCATCGCGAGCTCCAGCCCGCCTCCGTAGGCGAAGCCGTTGATGGCCGCGATCGTCGGGATCGGAAGATTCTCGATCCGGTCGAGCACCGCCTGCCCGTGGCGCGCGTGCTCCCGGCCCTCGACGGGGGTGAGCTTCGCGAGCTCCCCGATGTCCGCGCCGGCGATGAACGCCTTCTCCCCCGCTCCCGTGACGATCAGACACCGCAGCGACGCGTCGCGGCCGGCCTCGATCACCGCGGCGTCGATCGCTTCCAGGACCTGCGCGTTTAACGCGTTTAACTTTTCCGGACGCTGGACGGTGACGGTCCGGATTCCTTCGGAGGTTTCGACCCCGACGAGCTCGCTCACTTTCCGCCTCCGTATTCGTAGAACCCGCGGCCGGACTTGCGGCCGCGGTGCCCCGCTTCGACCAGTCGCTTGAGCAGCGGAGGCGCGGCGAAGTCGGGACGCTTGAACTCGTCGTAGAGCGAGTCGCAGACGGCCTGCAGGACGTCCAGCCCGATGAAGTCGCACAGCGTCAGCGGGCCCATCGGGTGTCCGGCGCCGAGCTTCATGCCGAGATCGATGTCCTCGGCCGTGGCGAAGCCTTCCTCCAGCATGCGCACTGCGGCCATCAGA
>JALYUA010000167.1 GCA_030854005.1 Acidobacteriota bacterium | reverse complement strand
GCGAGCTGGTGAAGACCTACGACGTCGCCTTCTCGCTCGGCGACGGGCTGCGCCCCGGTTCGACGGCCGACGCGAACGACGAGGCGCAGTTCGCGGAGCTCGAGACGCTGGGAGAGCTCACCGACGTGGCCTGGAGGCACGACTGCCAGGTGATGATCGAGGGTCCGGGACACGTTCCGATGCATCTGATCGCCGAGAACATGGAGAAGCAGCTTTCGATCTGCAAGGAAGCGCCGTTCTACACGCTCGGTCCCTTGACGACCGACATCGCGCCCGGGTATGACCACATCACGTCGGCGATCGGCGCCGCGATGATCGGCTGGATGGGCACCGCGATGCTCTGCTACGTCACGCCGAAGGAGCACCTCGGCCTTCCGAACAAGAAGGACGTGAAGGACGGCGTCATCGCCTACAAGATCGCGGCGCACGCGGCGGACCTCGCCAAAGGACATCCGGACGCGCGCCAGCGCGACGATGCGCTGTCGAAGGCGCGCTTCGAATTCCGCTGGGAGGACCAGTTCAACCTGTCGCTCGATCCGGAGACGGCGCGGGAGTTTCACGACGAGACGCTCCCCGCCGAGGGCGCCAAGATCGCGCACTTCTGCAGCATGTGCGGCCCGCACTTCTGCTCGATGAAGATCACGCAGGAGGTCCGCGAGTACGCCGCTTCCATCGGCGCGACGGAGGAAGCCGCGCTGGCGCGAGGCCTGACGGAAAAGTCGGAGGAGTTCCGCCGGGAAGGCGCGGAGATCTACCGGAAGAGGTAGCGCGCTGACGCGCGGCAGGCGGCAGGCGGGAGGCGGCAGGCGGACGATGAACCCGATCCGAAGGGCTTTCCTTCGATTTCCGATCTGGTTGACCGCGGAGTAGCGAACCCGTCTCGCTCCCGTCGGTCGCTCGGCTCCGGCTCCCGTCCGCCTCCCGCCTACCGCCTCCCGCCCCCCGTGCCCATCAGTGCCCTGCGCGCCTGCGCCAGCTCCTTCTTCTGGGCCGGGTCGAGCTTCGGGTAGGCGACGTCCAGCTGCTCGAGGGCGTCGACGATGGTGCCCGCGACGACGAGGCGCGCGAACCACTTGTGATCCGCCGGCACGACGTGCCACGGCGCCCATTTCGTGCTGGTCGCCCGGATCGCCTCCTCGTACGCGTGCATGTAGTCCTTCCAGAGCGCGCGCTCCTTGACGTCGCCCAAGGAAAACTTCCAGTTCTTCTCGGGACGCTCGATGCGGGCGAGGAACCGCTTCTTCTGCTCCTCGAGCGAAACGTGAAGGAAGAACTTCAGGACGATCGTTCCGCTCCTGCGCAGGTGTCTCTCGAAGGCGTTGATGTCCTCGAACCGCTCCTCCCAGATATCCTCGTCCAGGCAATCCGAAGGCAGCTTCTGGCCGCGCAGGATCTCCGGATGCACCCGGACGATCAGGACCTCCTCGTAGTGGGACCGGTTGAAGATCCCGATGCGTCCGCGCTCGGGGAGAGCTTTCGCCACGCGCCACAGGAAGTCGTGGTCGATTTCCTCGCTCGAGGGCTCCTTGAACGAGGTGACCTGGCAGCCCTGGGGGTTGACGCCGGAGAAGACGTGCTGGATCGTGCTGTCCTTGCCCGCGGCGTCCATCGCCTGGAACACGAGGAGAACGGCCCACCGGTCCTGCGCGAAGAGCTTCGACTGGAGCTCGGCGAGCTGTTCGACTCCCTCGGCCAGCATGCGTCTGGCTTCTTCCTTGTCGATGTCGAGGCCGCCGGTGTCATCGGGGTCCGTGTCTTTGAGGCGAAACCTCTTCCCGTTGTCGACGCGATACCGGCGGACGAGCTTCCGATCCGACTTCTTCATGCCATCTCCTACACCTTGATGAATACCCGCCGCCGGTAGAGCAGCGCGCCGACCGCGACCCAGATCGCGAGAAACGCCAGCGCGAAGAGGAGCGACCCGAGCCGCTCATCGGCGAAGTGGTGGAACACCCTCCGATAGATCGTGCCGTAGAGGGAGCGCCGTTTGCCGTCGTCGCCGGTCAGCTTCACCGCGATCGCGAGGAGGGTCGCGAGCGTCGAAAGGACGAACAGCGCGATGGCGTTCGTGCCGAGCCACAAGAACGGCCTCGCCCAGCCGCGCCAGCCGCGGACGTCGATCACCCAGAGGCATAGCGCAAGCGTCACGGCGGCGAGCCCGGCCATGAAGAGGCTGTAGGAGGACGTCCAGAGGTTCTTGTTGATCGGAAAGGAGACGTTCCAGAGAAGACCCAGCGAGAGAGCGAGCGCCCCCGAGGACATGAGCGCGGCCAGCTTCCACGGCCAGGAGTGGCGCGCGCGGAGAAGCTCTCCGGCCGCGACTCCGAGGAGCGTCGTCGCGATCGCGGGCAGCGTCGAGAGGAGGCCTTCGGGATCCCAGTTCGGATTGTGCTTCCAGGTGTGCTCGCCGAGGATGGCCCGGTCGATGTGCGCGGCGAGATTTCCCTCGACGTCGAGCCGGCCTGCGCCGTATCCGGGAACGGGCACGAACGTCATCAACGCCCAGTACGCGGCGAGGAGGATCGCCGCGGCCGGCAGGAGGCCCCGCGGCCCGAAGAGCAGATACACGAGGGCCGCCGCCAGAAAGCACACGCCGATCCGCTGCAGGACTCCGGGGATGCGCACGACCTTTCGATGAAACAGAAAAAACGAAAGGACGTTCAGGCCGAGCCCGATGAAGAAAATGATCGCGGCGCGCCGCAGAGTGTGGAGGAAAAGCGCCCTCTTCTCCTGGCTGCCGGCCCCCCGGGCCGCGAACGAGAACGCCATCGATACGCCGACGATGAAGAGAAAGAAGGGGAAGATCGTGTCGGTCAGAGTCCACCCGTTCCACTCGGCGTGGAGAAGCGGGGCGTACGCGTGATCCCAGTCGCCCGGCGTGTTGACGATCATCATTCCGGCGATCGTCATTCCCCGGAAGACGTCCAGGGCCTCGAGGCGTTTTCGCGCCGGGGGGCCCTCCATCGACATCTCGGCCGCCAGGGAGGCCCTGCTTCTACCGGGACGGCACGAACGCGCCGGCCAGGCCGTCCGGCTCCCGTCCCGCCTTCCAGCGTGCGACGACCTTGAGCGCGTCGAGATCGAGAACGGCCACCTCGTCGGCCTCGGTGCAGGAGACCCAGGCTCGCCGTCCGTCGGGCGCAATCAGGAGACCGACGGGGGCGGAGCTTTTGTGAAGTCGTCCCGCGCGCGGGCGGCCGTCCGCGCCGGTCTCTGGTGCGGCATCCATAGAGATGCGGCCGATCTCCCGCCGCTCGCTCACGCTGAAGACCGCGACGTCGCCGGATCGCGCGCAGGAGACGAGGGCGCGCCGCCCGTCCGGAGTGAACTTCACGCGGATGGGAAAGTCGGACGCGGGGATCGTGGCGACGACGGCGCGCCGCGCGGCATCGATGACCGAGATCGTGTTCGCCTCCCGATTGACGACCCACACCTCGGCGCCGTCGGGCCGCACGTCGATGCCCTCGGCGCCCGGCCCGGTCGGGATCTCCGCGATCACCTTTCCGGCGACCGGATCGACCGCCGTGACGGACCCGGACCCGATGTTCGCGACCCAGGCGGTCGACCCGTTCGAGGGCGCGGCCACCATGTGCGACACCTCGCGGCCGGTCGGAATGCGGCTGACCATCCGTCTCTTGAGCGGTTCCGCGACCAGAAGCTCCTTCAACCCTTCGGCCGTCACGAGCAGGCGATCCGCGGACAGCGCCTTCAGGCCGTGGGGCCGCGCGCCTTCCGGCAGGGGAACCGTGCCGGCCGGAGCGAGGTTCTGAAGGTCGATGACCGAGAGCGTCCGTCCCGGTTTCTCCCGCGTCCCGTAGTTCGAGACCACGACGACGCGGCCGCCCGGCAGCACCTCGGCTTCGTGCGGCCCCACGCCGACCGGGATGGTCGCCAGAGAATCGCCGGTCTTCACGTCCAGGATCGAAGCCGTGTTGTCGGTCTTGTTCAGGACGACCAACAGGTCCCGGGGCGGGAGGGGCTTTGCGCCCGTCGCAGCGAGCGCGGCGAGGAGAACGGCGAGTGCCAGGGGGCCCTTCGCACCTCCCCGCCCGCTCACGCGCCGATCACTTTCAGCTCCCCGGGGCGCGACGACAGGCTCGCCGGAGGAAACGTGTCGCGGACGGCGTAGTCATCCTCGATCCGCACACCGAACTTTCCGGGCATGTAGATCCCGGGCTCGGCGGTCACGACGTTTCCCGTGGACAGAGGCTTCGCGTTTCCGCGGACGAGATACGGAGGCTCATGACCGTCCATGCCGAGCCCGTGCCCCAGCCTGTGCGTGAAGAACTGTCCGTAGCCGGCGTCTTCGATCACCTTGCGGGCGGCGCGGTCGGCGTCCTCGCCGCTCGTCCCCGCCTTGAGCATCCCGATGCCCGCGACCTGCGCGCGGTCGACGATGTCGTACACCTTGCGGAGCTCATCCGAGGGCGGCCCGAAGGAGACGGTGCGCGTGATGTCCGAGCTGTAGCCGTGCACGCGGCAGCCCGCGTCGATCAGCACCGGGTCTCCCTTGGCGAGCCGGCGCTCGGCCGGCCCGCCGTGGGGAAACGCGGAGGACGGTCCGAACTGGACCAGTCCGCCGCCGCGAACGCCCTGCTTCGTGAACTCCTCCTCGAGGATCCGCGCGAGCTCGCTCTCCGTCATTCCCCCGCGCATCCGCTTGTGCGCTCCGTCGATCGCGAGATTCGTCCGGCGCGCCGCGTCCCGGACGAATGCCTGCTCGTCGGCCGACTTGATCATTCGGAGGGAGTCGAAGACCGGCGTCCCCTCTTCGAGCTTCGCTCCGGCGGCGGACGCGAGGGCGGTCGCGGTCTGGTATGCGGTGGTCCCTTCGACGCCGACGACTTTGCGGCCGGCGAGGATCTTTGCCGTCAGGGCGAGCGGATCCTCATCCTCGTTCCAGGTCCGGACCTCATCCGCGACCGCAGTGCGCTTGTGATTGGCCTCTTCGAAAGAGGGCGTGATGAGCACGGACGGCCCTTCGGCGAAAAGAAGGAGCGCCGTCAGCCGCTCGCTCCGGCCGATGGCCAGGTTGGCGGCCCAGGCGAGATTGGTGGAGGGCGTCACGAAGAGCGCGTCCAGGTTTCGCGCTTTCGCCGCCGCGCGGAGACGGCTCTGGCGGTCGCGGAAGACGTCCGCGGGCAGCGGAGGCGGCAGCGGGGGAGCATCCCCGGAAGCGGCGCCGAGCGGGGAAGGGGGCACGAGAGTTGATGCGGCAGCCGCCCCGACGACGCCCAGGAGACTCCTTCTCGTCCACGCCACCATGCGTTTCTCCTTCGTAACCGGACCGTCTACCGTTCGAGGGCCGTTTCGAAAGATAGGATATAGGTTCCCGAAGGAGGGGCCCATGCCTTACCCGCCGATGATGGTGCAACCGATGCGCGAGGAGCTGACGCGGCTGGGATTCCGCGAGCTGGCGACGCCGGAGGCGGTGGACTCGGAGATCGCCGCGAGCGGCGAGCCCATGCTCCTCGTGGTGAACTCCATCTGCGGCTGCGCCGCCGGAGTCGCGCGCCCCGGAGTGGCCCTTTCACTGTCTCATCCCGCGGCGCCGAAGAGGCGCGCCACCGTTTTCGCCGGACAGGACGTCGAGGCCACCGCGCGGGCGCGCAGCTACTTCGAGGGCTTCCCGCCTTCCTCCCCGCAGATCGCCATTCTTTCCGGAGGCCGCCTCGTCCACCTGATCCAGCGAAACGAGATCGAAGGCCGCACGGCGCAGCAGATCGCCTCGGCGCTCGGGGCGGCGTACGAAAAGATCGGCGCGCGGGTGGCGTCCTAGAGAAGCTGTCAGCTGTCAGCTGTCAGCTCTCAGCTGTCAGCCTTCCTCGTCACTCTTTCCACTCAGCGCGATTCCGATCGAGTTGACCGCGGAGGGCCGCGGCCCTCTCGCTCCCGCTGGTGCTCGGCTCGCGTTTTCGACGCTACGTCCGTCTCTTCCGGTCCCGCACGATTTCACGCGCCGCGTTTGCCCCGTTGGCTCCCGTCATTCCCCCGCCCGGATGGGTTCCCGAGCCGCACAGGTACAGGCCGGCAATCGGAGTCCGGTAGCGCGCCCAGCCGAGCAGGGGGCGCATCGTGAACACCTGATCGAGAGAGTGCTCCAAGTGATGGATATGGCCGCCGGTCATCCCGTAGGTGGCCTCGAGGTCGGGCGGCGTGAGCACGCGTGACCCGACGATGAGCGACTTCCAGTTCGGCGCGTGCTCGGAAACGAGACGAACAACGGCGTCCTCGAGCTCCCGCCGCCGCTCGTTCCACCCGCCGCTCTTCAGGGCAAATGGCGCGTACTGGGCGCGCACCGAGAGGACGTGGCTTCCGGCCGGGGCGAGACCCGGGTCGGAGAGGCTTGGAATGCTGGCCTCGCAGTAAGGGCGCGGCGAAAGTTCGCCGTACTTCGCGGCGTCGTACGCGCGCTCGATCTCGTCGACCTCGGTGCCGATGTGGATCCGTCCCGCGAGAGCGCCGGCCGCGTCTTTGCCGGCGAGCGCGCGAAAGTCCGGCAGTCCGGAGAGAGCGAAGTGGAGCATGGCGGCGGTCCCGCTGGAGCGCAGGTTCGAAACGTTGGAAAGAAAGTCCGGGTCCTGCTCGGCCGGGTCGACGAGCCGCAGGAACGTGCTTTTCGGGTCGGCGCTCGAGACGACCGCGCCCGCCGGGATCTCTTCGCCGCCCGACAGGACGACTCCGGCGGCCGCGCCCTTCACGACGCGAACGGAGATCACCTCCGCGCCGGTCCGGATCTCCGCGCCCGCCGCGCGTGCGGCGGCGGCCAAAGCGTCGCTCAGCTTCCCCATGCCGCCGCGCACGAACCCGCCGGCGCCACCGGAGTGCGGGTCGGCGGCCGCGGCGAGAAGAAGGTTCGCGGTCGTGCCCGCCGACCAGGGTCCGGCGAAACATCCCGCGACGCCGCGGGCAGAGATCACGGCGCGCAGGGGCTCCGATTCGAACCACTCGGCCGCGAAGTCGGCGACCGCCATCGGTCCCCACCGAAGCAGGCGCCACGCATCGCGCTTCGGCAGCGCCCGGAAGGAACGCCCGAGCCGGCCGAACCGGAGCACGTCGCCGCCGCCGGGCCGGTCGATCCGGGGAGGCGTCGTCGAAAGAAGCGGCGCCAGCAGCCCTCCGATCGCCGAGAGGCTCGCGTGGAACTGGAGGAATCTGTCGGCGTCTTTCTTCGAGAATGCGGCAAGCTCCGCGGCGGTCCGCGACGGGTCTTCGAAGAGGAGGAGGGCGCGGCCGTCCGCGGAGGGCGCGAAGGTCCGGACCGCCGGCCGGATCGGGTCGAAGCCGTGCCGGCGGAGCTCGAGCTCGCGCGCGATCGCGGGAAGGATCGGGCCGGCGGTCGTCGCCACCATCGACGCACGAAATCCGGGATGGAACTCCTCGGTCACCGCCGTTCCCCCGACGGCGGCGCGGCGCTCGACGACCAGCGGGCGGAACCCGGCCTTCGCGAGCAGCCCGGCCGCAACGAGCCCGTTGACTCCCGCGCCCACGATCACGACGTCCCGGCGGCCGGCGCCGCTCACGCGCGCCGCCTCTTCGAGTCCTGGAGCAGGATCGACGCCGCGTTTCTTCCCGGGGCCCCCATGATCCCGCCTCCCGGGTGCGTCGCCGCTCCGCACATGTAGAGGCCGCGGATCGGCGTCCGGTACTGCGCCCAACCGGGCGCGGGGCGCAGGAAGAAGAGCTGCTCGAGCGTGAGCTCGCCCTGAAAGATGTTTCCTTCGGTGAGCCCGAAGACGCGCTCGATGTCGAGCGGCGTCAACACCTGCCGGTGAAGGATGTGATCGCGGATGTTCGGCGCGTGCACCGCGAGCGCGTCGATGACGGCGTCGCCGAAGGCCTCCCGCTGGTCGTCCCAGTGGCCCTCTTTCAGATGGTACGGCGCGTACTGGACGAAGCAGGACATGACGTGCTTC
The DNA here is from genome assembly GCA_030854005.1 of Acidobacteriota bacterium. Taxonomy (GTDB): domain Bacteria; phylum Acidobacteriota; class Thermoanaerobaculia; order UBA5066; family Gp7-AA6; genus JALYUA01. Next base: position 2,843 of record JALYUA010000167.1, on the reverse strand, counting down.
CCGGGCGGCGCGATCGACGGGTCCGTCAGGCTCGGGATCACCACGTCCATGTAGGGACGCCGCGAGAAGCGGCCGTACTTGGCGTCGTCGTAGGCGCGCTCCATGTACTCGATGGAGGGAGAAATCGAGATCGCGCCGCGGAGGTGCTGGCCGGCGCCGGGCAACGAGCGGAACTCCGGCAGCCCGTCGAGCGCGAGGTTCACTTTTCCCGAGGAGCCGCGGAACTTGTATCTCTCCAGGTCTTCCACGAAGTCGTCGGGCAGTTCCTTCCGGCCGATCATCTTGAAAAACGTCAGGCGCGGATCGACCGAGGACGAAACCACGGCGGCGTCGATCTCCTCCCCGTTCTCGAGGACGACGCCCGTCGCCCGCCCGGAGCGCACGCGGATCTGCGCGATCGGGGCCTCGGTGCGGATCTCCACGCCCGCCTCGCGCGCCGCCGCGGCGATCGCCTCGGAGATGGCGCCCGTTCCGCCGCGGGCGAACCCCCACGAGCGGAACGCCCCGTCGATCTCCCCCATGTAGTGGTGGAGCAGGACGTAGGCGGTCCCGGGCGAGCGCACGCCGAGAAACGTGCCGATGATCCCCGACGCGGCCATGGTGGCCTTCAGAACGTCCGTTTCGAACCAGCGGTCCAGAAAATCCACGGCGCTCATGGTCATCAGCTGGACCTGGTTCTGCTGATCCTCGGGTCGAAGCTTCTGGAATCGGCGGCCGATCTTCAAAAGCTCCCAGACCCCGCGCGGGTCGAGCGACGTGGGGTCGGGAGGGGTCAGCGAGAGGAGGGGCTTGACGAAACGGCCCATCTCGATCATCGCCTTCCCGTATTCCTCGTACGCTTCGGCGTCGACTTTGGAGTGGCGGGCGATCTCGCGCCGCGTCTTCGCGTGGTCGTTCACGCGCCAGAGATAGTCGCCGTTCTCCATCGGCGTGAAAGTGCCGTCGAGGGGCAGGATCTCGAGCCCATGCCGCGGCAAATCGAGCTCGCGGATGATCTCGGGACGCAGAAGCGAAACGACGTAGGAGGCGACCGAGAAGCGGAATCCCGGAAAGACCTCTTCCGTGATCGCGGCGCCGCCGACGATGTGGCGCCGCTCGAGCACGAGGACCTTCTTTCCCGCCCGCGCCAGGTAGGCCGCGTGGACGAGGCCGTTATGCCCGCCGCCGATGACGACGACGTCGTACCGCTTGTTCATTTCATTTGCCGCGCGAGTTTATATACTGCTTTCTCTCTCCCCCTTCGAGGTCATCCATGCCGATCGGCACCGCGGTTCATGAAAAGACCTTCGCGTTGTGCGAGAGCCTGAGCTACCGCGAGTGGTCCGGCTACTACGCGGTCTCTTCCTACGAGACGCACCACGAGCACGAGTACAACGCGATCCGGAACGCGGCCGCGTTGATCGACGTCTCGCCTCTTTACAAGTACCGGTTGAGCGGGCGCGACGCGACGCGGCTGGTGGATCGGATCGTCACGCGCGACCTGCGGAAAGTGTCGGTCGGTCAGGTCATCTACACCCCGTGGTGCGACGAGAGAGGAAAGACGATCGACGACGGGACGGTCTCGCGGCTCGAGGAGAACGTGTACCGCTGGACGGCGGCCGACCCTTCGCTGCGCTGGTTCCGGCAGAACGCCCTCGGGCTCGAGGTCGAGATCGAGGACATCTCCGAAAAGGTCGCCTCTCTCGCCCTTCAGGGCCCGACGTCGGGGCGTCTTCTCTCGAGCGTCGCGGAGGCCGACATCGAGCGGCTCAAGTACTTCCGCGTTACGACCGGGAAGATCGCGGGGATTCCGGTCGAGATCTCGCGGACGGGCTACACGGGCGACCTCGGGTACGAGATCTGGATCCCCTGGAGCGACGCGGGCCGCGTATGGGACGCGCTGATCGCCGGCGGGAGGCCTTTCGACGTCCGGCCGGCAGGAATGCTCGCTCTGGACGTCGCCCGCATCGAGGCGGGACTTCTGCTGATCGACGTGGATTTTTCGAGCAGCAAGAAGGCGCTGATCGAATCGCAGAAGTATTCTCCGTTCGAGATGGGGCTCGGCCGGCTGGTGCATCTCGAGAAGGCGCGTTTCGTGGGACAGGCCGCGCTGGCGGAAGAAAAACGCCGCGGCCCCGAACGGACGATCGTCGGTCTCGAGATCGACTGGTCCGCGGTCGAAGCCATCTACGACCGCCTGGGGCTCGCTCCGCAGGTGCCGGCGGCGGCCTCCCGGATGGCCGTTCCCGTGTACGGCGGGCGGGGGCAGGTCGGCAAGGCGACGTCGAGCACCTGGTCCCCCGTGCTCAAGAAGTTCATCGCGCTCGCGACCGTGGACCGCTCCAGCGCCGCCACCGGGACCGTTCTCGACTTCGAGCTCACGGTCGAGGCCGTGCGCCACCGCGTTCCGGCCCGCGTCGTGGAGACTCCGTTCTTCAACCCGCCGCGAAAGACCGCGACCCCCATCGCGCCGTGAACCGCGATTCGATCGAACAGGTCGTGGGCTCCTACGACCCGGCGCGTCCTCTCGATCGGGCGTGGACGATTCCGGGAAGCTGGTACGTCGACGAGCGCATCGACCTTCTCGAGCGCGACGCCGTGTTCGCCCGCTCCTGGCAGGTGATCGGCCGCTCGGACCAGGTGGCCGGGCCGGGAGACTTCGTGACCGCGGAGTTCGCCGGTGAACCGATCGTGGCGGTGCGCGGGACCGACGCTGAACTGCGCGCGTTTTTCAACGTGTGCCGCCACCACGCCGCGGCGGTCGAGACGCGCGCGGAGGGCCGGACGCACCTCCTGCGATGCCCGTACCACGGCTGGACGTATTCGCTGCAGGGAGAGCTCAAGGGGACGCCGGACTTCCAGGG
>JALYUA010000130.1 GCA_030854005.1 Acidobacteriota bacterium | reverse complement strand
GCCGTGTCCCTCGGAGGCGGCCTCGCGCTCGTCTCCGCCGCCCCCGGCTTCCTCGTGGCCGCGGTGGCGGCCGCGGTCGCCGCCTTCCACCTGTGGAGCCGCGCCGTCGCCGAAGTGCGCGAGCGCGGCACGCTCGCCGGCCCCCGTCTCGTCGCGGGCACCGCCCTTCTCGTCGTCCTGGCCGCCTCGACTCTCTCCGAGCACGCCCGCGCCGTGTCCAACATGCGGCGGGCCGCGTCCGTGAGAATTCCCGATCCGGCGCGGGCGTCGGCGGACGCCGCGTTCACGGCCGAGCGGGCGGCCGAGCGCGTGCGTTCTCTGGACCTCGAGAAAGCGTTGCCCGCGCCGCTCGACCGGACGGACCTCTCGGACCTCGCGTACCGAATCTGGAAGAACGGCGAGCGGACGTCGGGACCGGCCGCCGTCAGCTCCTACGAAGTCTTCGACCTCGGAGGTCGGGCCCGAAGCAAGTTCTCGATCATCCCCGAGCCGGAATTCGGGCGGCAGGCTCCGGGCGGTCCCGTGCACATTGATCGCTTCGACCTCGCGGTCGTCCGGCGAGACGTCGATCTAACCGCGAGCGGGCGCCGCTGGGGCACAGTCGTCCTGAAGGTGGCGGACTGGCCCGAGTGGGAGCCGCTCCCTCCCCGCATCGAGTTCTACCGCCGCGTCGTGCTCGGCATCCGCGACGAGGCGGGAGCCGAACGGGAGACGCCTCCGAAGACGGTCCTCGCCACGTATGCGCGCGATGGCGCCCGGCGCGACGAAGGCCCGCCGTTGAAGCCGTCGCTCCTCGAGGCCCTGCGGGCATCCGATCAGGCGATCCCGATTCACCTGACGTTCGCGGGCAACGATCTCTGGGGCGAGGTACGGCCGATCCCGGACGGGTACCGGCTCGTGGCGATTCCGGGCCCGGATTTTCTGGGCCGCCTCCTGACCGCGGCGCTCCTTCTCCCGGGCATCGCACTGCTGTCCGGAATCTCGGCGCTGCTTTTTCTCTGGAGGCTGATCGCCGCGCGCCGCACCGGGAAGGAGGCCTTTCCGACGGGCCCCCGGACGTTCCGGGGGCGGCTCGTCGGGCTGTTCCTCCTTGTCGTGATGATCCCGCTGATGGCGGTGACGTTCTTTCTGCGCACCACGATCGTGCAGCGCTCGGTGCGCGATACCTTCGACCACGCGCGCACGGGTCTCGAGACGGCGCGCAAGGTGCTCGACGACTACCTCCCGTCGGCGACGGGCGGCCACGGGAGCCTTGTTTCCTTGGACGACGAGATCCTCGCCTGGCTCGCGAACGCCGTCGACTACGACCTCTCCGTCTACGCGCCCGACTCGAGCCTGCTGGCCACCTCACGGCGCGATCTCTACTCCGCGGGCCTCGTGCCCGATCGCGTGCCGGCCCCGGCGTACGTCGCGATCGGGCTTTCGGGCTCCGGCCAGCAGACGGGCTCCAGGCCGGTGTCGGGCAGCCGGCTCGAAGAGATCACGACGAACCTGACGTCGGTTCCCGGCGCACCGGGCGTCCGAAGCCCGGCGTTGCTCTCGATCCTTCTCCTCCCGCAGCAGCGCGTCGCCGAGGCAGAGGCGGCCCAGTTCACGGCCGCAGTCTCCGCGTTCAGCCTCCTCGTCTTTCTCTTCTCGGCGCTGGTCGCGAGCCGGCTCGCGGTGCGTGTCGCCCGGCCCGTGGCCGATCTCGTCGCCGGTACTCGTGCGGTCGCGGCGGGGGACTTCGCGCCGAGGCTCGCCGAGCCGCCCGACGAAGAGCTGCGAGAGCTCGTCCGCGCGTTTCTCTCGATGTCACGCAGCCTGAAGGAACACACGGAGGCGCTCTCCGCCGAAAAGGAGCGCCTGGCGACCCTTCTCGCGCACCTGACGGCCGGCGTGGTCGCGTATCGCGAGAACGGCTCGGTGGTGCTGGCCAACCCGGCGGCGGCGGGGCTCGGGGGCGGAACGCCCGACGGCCGGACGCTCGAGGAGGTGTTTCCGGGACGCGCGATGGCCGTGGTCCGCAGCGTTCTGTCGGACGATTCTGTATCTTTATCCTCAGTGGAAATCGAGCCCCGGCCCGGGGAGCGGTGGCGGATCGTCACGGTTCCTCTTCCCCTCGGCGGCGAGGGCACCCGCATGGCGGTTCTCGAAGACGTGTCGGACGTCGTGCGCTCCAACCGGCTCGCCGCGTGGGCGGAGATGGCGCGGATCATCGCGCACGAGATCAAGAATCCGCTGACGCCGATCCGGCTCTCCGTCGAGCACCTTCGAGAGGTCTGGAGGCGCGGCTCCGACAACTTCGAAGCCGTGCTCGACGAGTGCGTCGCCAACGTCCTTCGTCAGACCGAAGAGCTTCGCCGGTCCGCCTCCGAGTTCTCGGACTACGCGCGGCTGCCGGCGCCCGAGATCCAGCCGACCGACGTCTCGCGCCTCGCTGGGGAGGCCGCGGCCGCCTACGCCGGCGCCGCGGGAATCGAATGGGACCTGCAGATCGAGCCGAAGATGACGGCGAACGCCGACCCGCGGCTCCTCGGGCGAGTCTTTTCGAACCTGATCGGCAATGCGGTCGAAGCCCTCGCCGGAAAGCCCGGACGGATACGGCTCGTCGCGCGCCCGTCCCGGGGTCACGCGGAGATCGCCGTCGAGGACACGGGCCCCGGAGTCGTTTCCGAGATTCTGCCCCGGCTCTTCGATCCCTATTTTTCGGCCAAGAGCGGAGGGACGGGCCTCGGCCTCGCGATCGCGAAGAAGATCGTCGAGGAACACGGTGGCAGGATCCGCGCCGAGAACCGGCCGGAAGGAGGATTTCGCGTGAGCTTCGATCTTCCGCTTCTCGAACGGTCAGAGGCCCTCGTTTGAGCGGGTCGGAGAGCTCCCGCCCCGCCGCCGCAGCGCAGAACACCGCAGGGCTGAGGGTCCCAGCGCGGAAGAAGGTGCGGGCGCTCCTTGCGGCGCTCGTCCTCCTCGCGGCCGGCTGCGCGCGCCGGTCGTCGCAGAACGCCGCGCGACTGCCGGCGGGAGACGCGGTCTGGCTCCGGGACGGCAGCGCCGAGCCCGGCAACGGGGTCGAGACGGGGATGAGTCACGCGGGCTTTGCCTCCGTCTTCCTTCCCGCGGCGACGCTGACGCGCGCCGGCGGGCTGTGGACCGCGACGGCGGCAGATCGGCCGCCGGAGCCCTTTCAGAAACTTCCCGTCACGCTCGTCTTCTCCGTCACCCGCGATTCGCCGGCCGTGCTCGCCGATCCCGCGGGCGCGACGGCGCTCGCCGACGCGATCTGGATCGCGGCCAAGCCGGTCCTCCAGGACGCCGCCGTGTACGGCCGGGTGCGCGGCATTCACCTGGATGTGCCGTTCGCCGCGTCGGAGACGGCCGCCTGGGCGAAAGCCGTCGAAGGGTTCCGCGCCCGGCTGCCGCGCGCCATGCTGCTCACCTGGACCCTTCCGTTCTCGCCGGCCGAGCCCGAGAAGGAGGCCTTTCAGAAGATCATCGCCGCGACGGACGGCGCGATCGCGATCGTCTTCGGCGAAGGCTCGGCGTCGGACCCGGCGGCCGCCGATCAGCTCGGCACGCCCTGGCTCGCCGGCTACTCGCCTTCCGCGCGGGGCCGCTCGACGCCGGCGGGGAAGGCGGAGCGCCTGCTTCCGGAGTCGGTCTTCGCGCGCCTGACCGACGACCCCGGAGTCGAGTTCTCGCACGACCTCTCTCTGAAGGAAGACTCGGCGTCCTCTTTCCTGCTGACGCCGCACCGGCCGGTCGCGGCCGGCGACGTGCGCTTCGCCCCCGGGGAGCGCATCGTCTTCCGCCAGCCGTCCGTTTCCGACCTCGTGTACCGGCTCGGCGCGGACCTCGCAGGCCGGCGGTCGGTCAGGGGGCGCGTCGTGATCGTGACCGGCCGCGCCGAAGCTGACCGCATCTTCACCCTGGCCGCGCTGAACGACATCCTGCTGGGACGTCCGCTCGGCGCGGATCTGCGCGTGACGCTCGAGCCTGGCCGCGGCGGAGTGGGCGTGACCGCGGAAAATCCGACGCCGAACGCCTCCGTCGTCTCGCGGACCTCGAACTGGGTGGAAGTCGATGTTCCCTCCGGCGGGATTTCCGACGTGCGCGCCGGGGGGTTCGACCGATTCGAGGTGTTCGGTCCGGATGGACAGGCCGTCACGCTCGGCCGGGCGACCCGGGTGCGCTTCTTCGAGACCCTCGTCGGTCCCGGTGAAAAGATCGCCCCGGCCCGCATCGTTTTGCGAAAGCCGCCGCCGAAGGACTGCTGCGCGCACCGAATCCACGTGATCTCGTCTGCCGGACCGGAAGTAGCGAGGGAAGGCGGGTAGCTCTGAGCCGTCAGCTGTCAGCTGTCTGCCGGAGAGTTCTCCGTTCTCCGAATTCAGTTTTCCGTTCTGCGTCCGGACACTCGGCGCTGAACGCTCAACGCTCAACCGGCTTCCTCCGTCGCCTCACGAACCCCCACACCTTCGCCGCCGGGCCCGAGATCGCGAAGAGGGCCGCCAGGGCCAGCAGCGTCGGGTAGGCGCTGTAGGCGATCGCCATGAAAAAGAGGGCGATGGCCGGGAGGACCCACAGGGGCCGGCGCCGCCGCAGGTCGAGGTCCTTGAAGGAGCGGTACTTGATCGTCGAGATCATCAGGTACGAGAGCAGGAAGGTCACGATCAGGACGCCCGTCATCCAAACGCGGTCGACCAGCGGCTCAGGCGTCGCGAGAACGAGCGTGCAGACCGTCCCCGCGGCCGCCGGAATCGGCAGGCCGACGAAA